>NZ_KZ819090.1:0-81645 GCF_003115855.1 Brenneria corticis | reverse complement strand
TTCTGCAAAACCGAGGTTTTCTGTTATCTCCTGTTCCTTTCTTCATGGCAGTATCGTTGCCTTTTTGCTGGAGATAAATTGTGCAAATTGGCTACATTCGGGTATCAACAAACGACCAAAACACCGATCTGCAAAGAAATGCGCTGATAAGTGCAAATTGTGAGCAGGTTTTTGAAGATAAAATGAGCGGAACGAAAGCCAGGCGTCCGGGGCTAAAACGAGCGCTGAAAGCGTTAAAAACGGGTGATACCCTGGTTGTTTGGAAACTGGATCGGCTGGGGCGATCCATGCGCAATCTTGTGCTGTTAATAGATGAATTGCGTCAACGGGGAATACATTTTCGTAGTCTTACTGATAGCATCGACACAAATACCCCAATGGGGCGATTCGTGTTTCATATTATGTCTGCGCTTGCTGAAATGGAGCGTGAATTGATAGTTGAACGGACGTTGGCCGGATTAGTTGCGGCCAGGGCAAAAGGTCGAATCGGTGGGCGGCCTCCAGCGCTGACGTTAGATGACAGGGAGATTATTGCTAAGCTGTTAGCTAATGGACACTCCAGAGCGCAGATCTCAATTATCTACGGCATTGGTATGTCAACGCTCTATAAGTATTTTCCAGCTGGTAAGCAGTAATCTATTTTTACGTGTAAAATGATTTTGTTTAATTTGCAGCCGGAATGCTGCATTCATATAGGGAAATAATCAAGTTACAGGGAGGTATATCTATGTGGCGTGATGCAATCATCCGCTTCCCGTCTGAAATAAGCGCTATTAACTGCGCCATTGTGCCGGTGAATCCGTGGGTTTATGGCGTCGGCCAGAAAACGGCAACCGGCAGCTATCTAAGCCCGGCTAATGCTGTGGTGTATCTGGCCGACCGGTTGCAAATCGTAGTCGGTGAAACAGAAGTCACGGTGTTTATGGTCTGTAGTACCACCCATGATGATTTTATGCAGCGGTTAAATGCTATGACTGCGGTATTTCCGGCGCCGGCGTTTACCCAGGTTGCTCGCGTGGCACAATCGGTCGCCGAGTTGGATACGGTCAAAATGCAGTTGCCCGCCAAAAGCCAAACATTGCCCGCCACTGTGCCGCTGTCCATATCAACCAGTCGCCAGGCGCTGAACGCACAGCGCATTGCTGCCGCCCAGCAGCTGGCAGCTGGAAGCAGCGGTATTGAGGGCATCAAAGGACAATTAGCCGGTTTTGCCGCCGAACGCGGCAATATGCTGGCGAAAATCAGCCAGGGCTTAAGCGAGTTACAAGCAGGTAGCGCCCGCGCCTGGGTATTCACAGGAAAAGGACAAGGCAGCGTAATCGCTGCTGAAATGGTGAAAAACATTCCGCAGCCGTCAGCGGTTTATACCGTGGCCATGATGTTTGTGGGCGATTCACTCAATGCACTGGAAGGCATGATCCATGAGCCAAATTATCACGCTCGCCCTTGATGGCGAGGCTATACCTCTACGCAGTCTGACTGTCACCCCGTCTATGCAGTTTCAGGAACAAGACCAGTCTGGCCAGACGTCCAGCACATCTAACGCAGAGCAGGGCATCAAGCCTAAAGAATTGCGGGTGTCCGGCATCATCCCATTTACCGAAGCGAAAGTGTTAACGCGGCTATGGGCGCTGGCAGAGGCAAAAGAGGGCGGGAAACTGAAACGTTATCGCGTGGCCAATCATACTGCGCAAGCTATCAACTTTCGTCTTGCCACGTTTACCGGATCGATTGATGCGCCGAAACAGGACGGTAAGCAGGCATGGCTGGTTACGTTTACCTTGCGTGAGCATGTCAGCGTGGCAGAAAAACGGGATACCCGCGCCGGAAACAAAGCGGTAGCACAAAAGCAAACGCCAGGCGTAAAAGGTGGGGGTAATGCGGCAGAGAGCGACGAGCAATTAAGCTGGTTTGAACGCAAAGTGTTGAAACCGGTGAATGATGCGCTAGGGAGTAGTGAGGGATGAAACCAGTTAAGCGGCTAATGCTGTCAGGGGACGCGGTTCACCTGGTCAGCGCTAATATGGCATTAGAGCTGAGCGCCTGCGGGCGCGGCTTCATCACGGCAGAAACAGATCAGGATTACACCGGCAAGCTGGTTCGGCTAGATGTGGGATATACCGACAGTATATTGCGATGGTTTACTGGGTACGTCGAGCGCTCACAGCCTGCTGAGAACGGCTATCAGCGGCTGTTTGTGCGTGAACTGGCAGGCGTGTTTGAACGGATATGGCCGTGCTCCTTTCAGCATCCTACGTTAAAACAGCTTGCCGCCTGGCTGGAAGAAAATAGCGGGCTAATGATGCATTTGCCGGATGCGGCGTATGTGACCACGCCGATCCCACATTTCACGCACAGTGGCACCGGTTATCAACTGCTGGCCAACATTGGCGCGGCGTTCGGCGTTGAGGATTATATCTGGCAACCGTTGCCGGATGGCGGGCTATATATCGGCAGTTGGGCGCATTCGATGTTTGCCGATAGGCCCGTTGATATTCCCGCCGAGTTCAGTAAAGGCCAGGCAGCGGGCAATAGCATGACGTTGCCGCTAATTCAGTCGGTACGCCCCGGCGTTGTGGTTAATGGCCAGCGTCTGGCGTCGGTTCGTCTGGATAATGATGATATGGTCATAACGTGGACACCGCTTAGCACGACAACCGGCAAGCGGGCGGCGGTAACACCGGCACAACGTCAGATTGATGCGGCTTACCCTGAGTTATCCGCAGGGCTGCATCTGCCGAAGTTCGCTCGCGTGGAGGCGGCAACGGAAGGTGTAACCAGCGGTGATATTGCCGATCCCTTTCGCCCGCGCTATGCCGTAGATTTGCAACTGCTGGGCGCTGACGGTAATCCGGCCAAAGACACGCCAATTTATCCCGCCGTACCGCTGCCGGTACCGATGGCAGGCGGTGAATCGGGCATGTTTCAGTTTCCGCCTGCGGGGACGTTGGTAGAGGTCGGTTTTACCGAAGGGCGCCCGGATAAGCCCTTTGTCCGGCAGACGCTGGCGCAGGGGCATAGCCTGCCGGATATCAAGCCGGGGGAACAGCTACAGCAGCAACGAGCGGAAGTGTCACAGCGTGTCACGGTGGCGGGCGATTGGGAACGGCAGACAGACCAGACAATCAGCGAATCATCCATGCGTCGCGTGGTGACAGCCGACGATGAGCATCGAACGATCGTGACCAGAGAAACTACCATCCAGGCCACGGATAAAACCACGGTGTTGGGTACCGCCACGTTGCTGGCTGGGGCGATTGTGCAGATTGCGGAAGGGGATTACAGTCTGGCCACGCAGGCGGGCTATGTGGCCAGCGTCGGCAAATCGGCTACGGTGGATATTGGCCAGAACCTGATGGAGAAAATCGGCCAGATCCGCAGCAGCATAGCCGGGGCGCGTCAGGATATCATTGCCCCGGTGGTATGGGTCGGTAGTCAGCAAATCAACGTCATGCAGTTGATGTTGGACACGCTGGACGTGGTGCAGGAACTGGCGGCACAGACAGCCGCGCACACCCATGTGAATACGGGCGCACCGCTTAACGCGGCCGCTATTGCGGCAACCGGCACCAAATCCGGGGCATTACAGAAGAAATACAGCCCGGTGATTGGTGCCTGATAATAATTGATCGACACAACCGATCAATAATCCATAATCGATCTGTATAAACGTTTATAAAACAAACTAACCCAATGTCATTATGTGATTGGATTGCAAAAAATAATGATGACATCAGGGAAAGCCAAGCCCGCCGCGTGCGGGCTTTTTTGCACCAGTCCTAAAACGCGCTCAGACGCCCCATAAAGCGCGCTGTCCACACATCACAACAACCTCAATCACCGCATCACGTCGCGTTGACGCAGTCAGCGCACACACAAAATAAACGGACGCATGACAAAATCGGCGCTACACCGCACCCGCCTGCGGTTTTCGGATCATAAACATTTTTCAGTTTTATTTTTCTACAAATGGGTACGCCAGCCCGCGCTGCTGCTGGGCTGATGGTGGAAAACCCAAACTGAAAAGATTGAAAGGAATTTCAGTATTTTTCAGTTTTTAGGATCTAAAAAGGATCTGATAAAAATCATAATCATAAGATAAATAAGGAATTTATCTGAATTTTGTCAGTTGAAAGGGGGGGGTATCGATTTTCGGATATGTTGGGGAAAAAGGCGGTAGGCCAGCAATCGCGGAGGATGCAAGCCGACCTGATAGTTTTTCAGTACTGAAATTTTTATAAGATTTATCCGAATAAAAATCGAGCTACTATAAAATCCTTTGTTCACATGGAGTGATATTTATGGCTGCAAAATGCAACTTTCATCTTAACGGACAGACTATGTCTACGCTCTTTTGCGAGGGGTTTGGATCTGTTCACGCTTTTTCGGGTAACAAGCAGGACAGGAATCAATCAAAATCTACAGCTGTGCCTTTTGATGGGCCTCTTCCAACTGGAGAGTATTTTATTTTGGATCGGAAAAGTGGCGGACGATTGGGTGGCCTTAATGATTTTATGCAGGATATTTTAGCTGGAACGCATCGCGCAGGATGGTTTGCGCTTTACCGGAATGATGGTGTCATTGATGATTTCACCTTTATCAATGGGGTTCAGCGTGGGCATTTTCGGTTGCATCCTGTTGGCCGTTTTGGGATTAGTGAAGGATGTATAACATTGCCTGATATGATCCAGTATTATCGGCTATGGAAGTTCCTTAAATCTCAGAAAATGGAGAAAGTGCCGGGGTCTTCGCTTTATCACTATGGAAGGGTGGTCGTGAAATGATTAAAAAATTAGTTGCAGCGCTTATTCTGACGTTTCCCATCTATGCTTTTGTGGGCGGTAGTGATTTGGTGACGTACTGGTTTACCCATGGCAATGGTTGGAATGTTTTCTCGCCTCTGCTTGATATGTTGCAAAAGCTGGGAGTCAGCGGTCGCGCGACAGTTATCTACGCAGTGATGCTGGTAATCAGCTTTATTTTGTCCCTGAGCCTGGTCTTCGCAATATCCGCATACATTGCCAGGCGACAAGGTAACGGATAGTGAACGGTACTTTTCGTATCCAAGAGCAAAAAATCTTGCGCGACACTTTTGTGACACGCTCCTGCACAAATAAAAAAAGCCACTCGTTCAAAAGTGGCTTAATCTCATGATCGATTATTAGTTATCCGCATCATCAGGCGTTTATTCATGCGCTGTCGCCACTTTGCCGCCACACATAAGAAAACGGGGCGACGTCTTTCGACTGTCGCCCCGCATCTTGCTGTTTTACCAGCTTTATTTGGCTGGGGTACCAGGATTCGAACCTGGGAATGCCGGAATCAGAATCCGGTGCCTTACCGCTTGGCGATACCCCAAAAATGTGGTGGCTACGACGGGAATCGAACCTGTGACCCCAGCATTATGAGTGCTGTGCTCTAACCAGCTGAGCTACGTAGCCAAATTGTACTGCCGTTTTTGTTATGTTTCAACAAAAATCTTTAAACATCAATTAGATGGCTGGGGTACCTGGATTCGAACCAGGGAATGCTGGTATCAAAAACCAGTGCCTTACCGCTTGGCGATACCCCAACAGGGCAATTACTTTTCAGTAATGCTGCTTAAATATGGCTGGGGTACCAGGATTCGAACCTGGGAATGCTGGTATCAAAAACCAGTGCCTTACCGCTTGGCGATACCCCAAAACTAAATAAAACCATTATCAAGCTTCGAAAAGCTATTTCAAGCCGTGAAAGCAATGGTGCGGGAGGCGAGACTTGAACTCGCACACCTTGCGGCGCCAGAACCTAAATCTGGTGCGTCTACCAATTTCGCCACTCCCGCAAAAGATGGTGGCTACGACGGGAATCGAACCTGTGACCCCAGCATTATGAGTGCTGTGCTCTAACCAGCTGAGCTACGTAGCCATCTTTTCCGCGTCACCTTCATCGGCGTTGCGGGGCGCATTATGCGTAGTTGGCCTAATTGCGTCAACAAATTTTTTCCCGAAAAGGGCTTACCCTGCGCCGTTTGTTTGGGTTGTGAACAGTCTGGTGAGAAAAGCGTCAAAAAGCCGGCTTTACCACTAAATCAGATAGAAAAACGGGCCTGTGCGGCCCGTTGCAATAGCGAAAAACAAAACCGGCGATCAGTATGCGGACTGGTGTACGCCAACCGCGCGGCCCGAGGGATCATCCATCTTTTTGAAGGATTCATCCCATTCGATGGCTTTAGCCGAAGAGCAGGCGACTGACGGGCCGCCAGGCACGCATTCCGCGGCGCTGGGAACCGGGAACAGCTCTTCGAAGATTTCACGGTACAGATAGCCTTCTTTGGAGGTCGGCGTGTTGTACGGGAAACGGAAGTGCGCGGTTTCCAACTGCTGATCGCTAACCTGCTGAGCGGCAACTTCTTTCAGCGTATCAATCCAGCTATAGCCGACGCCGTCGGAGAATTGCTCTTTCTGGCGCCATGCCACGCTGTGCGGCAGGTATGATTCAAAACATTCGCGCAGAATGTGTTTTTCCATTTTGCCGTTGCCGCACATTTTATCGCGCGGGTTGATGCGCATGGCCACATCCAGGAATTTTTTATCCAGGAACGGCACGCGCGCTTCCACGCCCCAGGCCGACATCGCCTTGTTGGCGCGGGCGCAGTCATACTGGTGCAGCGCCAGCAGTTTGCGCACGGTTTCCTCATGCAGCTCTTTGGCGTTTGGCGCTTTGTGGAAATAGAGATAGCCGCCAAACACTTCGTCGGAGCCTTCGCCGGACAGTACCATCTTGATGCCCATCGCCTTGATTTTACGGGACATCAGATACATCGGGGTAGAGGCGCGAATGGTCGTCACGTCGTAGGTTTCAATGTGGTAGATCACATCGCGAATCGCATCCAGCCCTTCCTGCTCCGTGAAGTGGATTTCGTGGTGCACGGTGCCCAGATGTTCGGCCACTTCCTGCGCGGCTTTCAAGTCCGGCGCGCCTTTCAGGCCGACGGCGAAAGAGTGCAGCTGCGGCCACCAGGCTTCGCTGCGCTCGTCGTCTTCAACCCGGCGGGCGGCGTATTTTTTGGTGATGGCGGAGATCACCGAGGAATCCAGGCCGCCGGAGAGCAGAACGCCGTAAGGCACATCCGACATCAGGTGGCTTTTTACCGACTCTTCCAGCGCGTCGCGCAGGGCATCGGCATCGGTTTCGTTGTCTTTTACGTTTTCGTAATCGAACCAGTCGCGATGATAGTATTCACGAATTTCTCCGTCCTTGCTCCACAGGTAGCTGCCGGCGGGGAATTCTTTAATCGTGCGGCACACCGGAACCAGGGCTTTCATTTCTGAAGCCACGTAGAAGTTGCCGAATTCGTCGTAGCCCATGTACAGCGGAATGATGCCTAGGTGATCGCGGCCGATCAGGTAGGCGTCTTTTTCACTGTCGTAGAGCGCGAAGGCGAACATGCCTTGCAGATCGTCCAGGAATTCCGGGCCTTTTTCCTGGTACAGCGCCAGGATGACTTCACAGTCGGAGCCGGTCTGGAACGCGTAGCGGTCGCCATATTGCTGACGCAGCGCCTGGTGGTTATAAATTTCGCCGTTAACGGCCAGAACGTGGGTGCGCGCAAGGTTGTACAACGGCTGGGCGCCGGTGTTCACATCAACGATGGACAGGCGCTCATGGGCCAGAATGGCTTTATCGCTGGCATAGACGCCGGACCAGTCCGGTCCGCGGTGACGCATCAGGCGTGATAATTCCAGCGCTTTTTTACGCATTTCAACAGGATCGGTCTTGAGATCAAGCACACCGAAGATAGAACACATGGATGACTCCTAATTATTTTAGATTAATCATCTGCAATTTACGGATAGCAATGGCGCCGCCGTTTTTCCTGCATAATGATTACCAATGCCGTGTCAGTGACAATGATTTAGCATCAAAACGCCATAAGAATTCAATATCATCTAATAAAAAAAGCCATGCTGATGCTGTTTGAATAATTTATAGGGCGATTTGATGAGCAATCGATAAATTCACCCGCTGGAATCGCCATGTTTTTAGTGATTCCATAACCCGTCCTTATGAGAAAAAACGTCGATCAGCGGGTTTCCAGCAAATGTTGCAGCAACACGCCGTTTAACATGGCGCGTTTTACCAGCGCAAAGGCGCCAATCGCCGAGAGGTGGTTCAATGCGGATACTTCAACGGGCAGGCTATTGCGAAAATCTTTCAGCACCTGCGCATTGATGCAGCGTTGAATGGCGGGCAGCAAGATTTTTTCGGCGGCGGTAATTTCCCCGGCAATCACCACCTTTTGCGGATTAAACAGGTTGATGGCGATGGATATGGCTTTCCCGAGATATTGTCCCGCGTGTTCAATCACTTCGCGAGCCAGCGCATCGTCCCGGTTGGCGGCTTTGCAGATGGCGGCGATGGTGCAGTTGTCCGGCTCTATTTTGCTGGGGTAGCCTTGCCGTAATAAATGCCGCACGCGTTGTTCGATGGCCCCATTGGCGACGACCGTTTCCAGACAGCCGAAATTGCCGCAGTGACAGCGCTCTCCCAGCGGATCAATCTGTATATGACCGATTTCTCCCACGTTGCCGTTAGTGCCGAGAAATATCTGTCCGTTAACCAGAATCCCGGCGCCGGTGCCGCGATGGACGCGCACCAGGAGCGAATCCAGCGAGTTGTGCGTGGCGCCAAAGTAGTGTTCCGCCAGCGCCAGGCTGCGAATATCGTGGCCGACAAAACTGGCGACCTGGAAACGGCGCTGGATATTATCCACCAGCGGCCAGTTGTTGACGCCGATATGGGGCATATAACGCACGATGCCGGCGTGGGGATCGACCAGGCCGGGCAACGCCACGGAAATGGCGATCAGCTCGCGGATGCGCTGCCGATGGTTATCAATAAAGTGGGCGATGGCTTTAAACAGGGCGGTTTCCACGCTTTCCTGGGTTTTTTCCGGCAGGTCGTAGTGCGCCTCCCCCAGGGATTTTCCCTGCAAATCGTATAGCGCGACGGTGGCGTCATTGCGCCCGAGACGCACGGCGATGGCATGAAACGGGTACGTTTCGGTGACGATGGAAATGGCGCGCCTGCCGCCGGTGGAAGCCTGTTGCTCCACCTCTTTGATCAACCCGCGCTCCAGCAGCTGGCGGGTGATTTTGGTGACGCTGGCGGGGGCAAGCTGGCTCTGTTCCGCTATCTGGATGCGTGAAATCGGCCCTTGTTGATCGATCAGGCGGTACACGACCGCGCTGTTTAATTGTTTAACCAGATCAACATTCCCTATCTGCGCTTGTCCGCCAATGGTCATGAAAAGTTACCCGCGTATGGTCAATTCTTTGTCGCCGCCAATTCGTCGCTGCCGTTAACAAAAGTATTGAGAATGTGATAGTTACGGTCGAAAACGGTCAAATTAGCGACTTTACCGCTTTCAATGCTGCCTAGCTGCCGGTCTATGCCGATGGCGCGCGCCGGATAAAGGGTCGCCATTCTGAGCGCCTCATCCAGCGGAATGCCCGCCTGTTCCACGCTGTTGCGCACCGCTTCTATCATCGTCAGGGCCGAACCGCTGAGCACGCCGTTTTCATCCACGCACAGGCCGTCGCGGTAGTATATGGTTTTACCGGCAAAAATGAACCGGTCAATCGTCGATCCCGCCGGCGCCACGGCGTCGGTGACCAGCACCAGCTTTTCGCCTTTAATCCGCTTGCTGTTGCGGATATTGGCCCAGCTAACGTGGCAGCCGTCGGCGATAATGCCGCAATAGATTTCCGGGGCGTCATAAACGGCGCCGACCAGGCCGGGTTCGCGGCCGGTGATATAAGGCATGGCGTTGAACAGGTGGGTGGCGAAGCGAATGCCGCAGGCAAAGCCCCGTTTGGCCTGTTCCCAGGTGGCGTTGGAGTGGCCGGCGGAAACCACGATGCCGGCGTCCGCCAACTGACGGATTATCGCCGGGGCGACTTTTTCCGGCGCCAGGGTGATTTTGCTGATGACGTCCGCGTTGGCGCACAGGAAATCCACCAGTTCCTGCGTTGGTTGACGGATAAAGTCCGCATTGTGCGTGCCTTTTTTTATCACGTTCAGCCAGGGACCTTCGAGGTGCAGGCCCAGCGCCTGGAAGCTGTTCTGCGCCAGATAGGCGCGCATCACTTCCACGCCGTGCTTCATAAACTCATCGCTGCAGGTGATAAGCGTAGGCAAAAAGCTGGTGCAGCCCGATTTCAGGTTGGCCTGATGCATGGTTTCCAGCGTTTGCACCGAGATGGATTCCAGCGAGTCGTTGAACTGAACCCCGCCGCAGCCGTTTAGCTGGAGATCGATAAAGCCGGGGGCGAGCGACGCGCCGCCAAGGTCATGCCTTTTCAGCCCGGCGGGAAGGTCGCTAATGGGGCAAACGTTATCTATCAGACCGTCGGCAATCACCACCGCGTGATTATCCAGCACCTGGTGGCCGGTATAAATCCGGCCGTTTGTTAAAGCGTACATCGTCAACTCCCGACCACTGATTAAAGATTTTTCATCTGTTCCGTTTCTAATTCACGGAAATATTTAACGGTTTTGACTTTCAGCTCCATCGTCGACGGCTCGTCGCATACCATCACCGCTTTGGCGTGAAGTTGCAGGCAACTGATGGTCCACATATGGTTTACGTTTCCTTCCACCGCGGCCTGTAATGCCTGGGCTTTGTTGCGTCCGGTGACCAGGATCATCACCTCCTCGGCATCCAGCAGGGTGCCCACGCCGACGGTAAGGGCGAATTTCGGCACCAGATTAACGTCACCGTCAAAGAAACGAGAGTTGGCGAGGCGAGTCTCTTCCGTCAGGGTTTTGATTCGAGTCCGGGAAGCTAAAGAAGAGGCGGGTTCGTTGAAGGCGATGTGCCCGTCATTTCCTACTCCTCCCATAAACAGGTGGATCTTGCCGTAAGACTTGATTTTCTCTTCGTAACGGCGACATTCCGCTGCGATGTCTTCCGCGTTGCCATTCAACAGGTTAATGTTTTCCGGCGGAATATCAACGTGATTGAATAAATTCTGCCGCATAAAGCTGCGATAGCTTTGCGGATGTTCGGCGGGCAGGCCGACGTATTCATCCATATTGAACGTCACCACGTGCTTGAAACTCACCTCTCCGGCCCGGTGCATCGCCACCAGCGCTTTGTACGCTTCCAGCGGTGAACTGCCGGTGGGGAGGCCCAGCACGAAAGGGCGGGCGGCGCTGGGGTTGAAGTCGTTGATTTTCTGCACGATATAACGTGCGGCCCATTTGCCGACTTCAGCGGGGGTAGTGAGAGGGATCAGTCTCATCAGCGGTCTCCTGATTGTTTGAGGACGAAACAAGTATCGGGCTAAATCGCCTTGGCGGCGCGTTTCAGCGGTGAAATAACAGTGCGTATCAGTGTAGCCTGTTTTTTTTTATCTTAAAATAAGTTGGCGTTTTATGCAGGTATAAACTTTTTGTATGCGTTTTTTTAGTGATTGTTATCACATAATGATAGGGTTTAATTTGTGAAGCGAAATATTTTTCTTACACTCCATGCCAAAACCACCCGCGGTGGTTTTTCCCGGCAGTGAGCAAGTTTAACAGGCAGTTTTTGTCCCACAGGGGAAGAGAGGAAAATGTGAGTATTCTTAGCTATTTGCAAAAAATCGGCCGGGCGTTGATGGTGCCAGTCGCCACGCTGCCCGCCGCCGCGCTCCTGATGGGGATTGGCTACTGGATTGATCCGGTCGGCTGGGGAAGTGAAAATGCCCTGGCGGCGCTGTTTATTAAATCGGGCGCGGCCATTATCGAAAATATGGCGGCGCTGTTCGCCGTCGGCGTGGCTTACGGCATGTCGAAGGATAAAGACGGTGCCGCGGCCTTGACCGGTTTCGTCGGCTATCTGGTGCTGACCACGCTCGGTTCGCCGGAAGCGGTGTCGATGATCCAGAAAATTCCGGTGGATCAGGTGCCGGCCGCGTTCGGCAATATTAAAAACCAGTTTATCGGTATTCTGGTCGGGGTGATTTCCGCGGAGCTGTATAACCGCTTTAGTCAGGTGGAACTGCCAAAAGCGCTGTCATTTTTTAGCGGACGACGCCTGGTGCCGATCCTCACCTCATTCCTGATGATCCTGGTCGCCTTTATCCTGATGTATGTGTGGCCGGTCATTTATAACGCGCTGGTCGCTTTTGGCGAGTATATCCAGCAGTTGGGCGCGACCGGCGCCGGTCTTTACGCCTTCTTCAACCGCCTGTTGATCCCCGTCGGTCTGCACCATGCGCTGAACTCGGTGTTCTGGTTTGATGTGGCCGGAATTAACGACATTCCGAATTTCCTGGCCGGACAACAGTCCATCGACGCGGGGAAAGCGGTCGCCGGCATTACCGGACGTTATCAGGCCGGGTTTTTCCCGATTATGATGTTCGGCCTGCCGGGGGCGGCGTTGGCTATCTATCACTGCTCGCGTCCGGAGAATAAAAGCAAGGTGGCGGGGATTATGCTTGCCGCGGCATTTGCCGCATTCTTTACCGGCATCACCGAGCCGCTGGAGTTCTCCTTTATGTTTGTGGCGCCGGTACTGTACGTTCTGCACGCGCTGCTCACCGGGATCTCGGTGTTTATTGCGGCCAGCATGCATTGGATCGCCGGTTTCGGTTTCAGCGCCGGGCTGGTGGATATGGTGCTGTCGTCCCGCAACCCTCTGGCGACGCAGTGGTATATGCTGATACCGCAGGGGTTGGCGTTCTTCGTCATCTACTATCTGGCGTTCCGTTTCACCATCCTGCGCTTCAACCTGCTGACGCCGGGACGCGAACTGTCGGTAAGCGGCAGCGAAGCGGACGGCTATGATGTAAACGCCTCGGCGGCGTCGTCGGGCGATATGACCACGCTGGCCCGCGGCTATTTGCAGGCCGTCGGCGGTAAAGATAATCTGCTGGCCATTGATTCCTGCATCACCCGCTTGCGTTTGAACGTGGCGGATTCCAGCCAGGTGGATGAAGCCTTGGCCAAGCGACTGGGCGCCGCGGGCATTATCCGGCTGAATAAGCAGAATGTGCAGATTGTGGTCGGCACCCAGGCGGAGTCGATCGCGTCCGCGCTGAAAAAAGTCAGCGAGGCGTAGCGTAAAGCGCAATTTTGCCGTGTGAAGCACGGCGAATGGATGAAATCGCGGAGCGAGATTGCTATCTCGCTCCGTTTTTTTTCCTCACCGAGAATTTAATCAAACTAACGGTTGTTTCCCGGCTTGGCTTGTTGGATCATTAGCGGTTATATGTCGTTTAAGCATCGAGGAACCAAGCATGAGTGAGGCTGAAGCCCGCCCAACCAACTTTATCCGCCAGATTATTGATGAAGATCTGGCGTCCGGTAAGCATGACCATATTCAGACGCGCTTCCCGCCGGAGCCTAACGGCTATCTGCATATCGGGCATGCGAAATCTATCTGTCTCAACTTCGGTATCGCCCGCGACTATAACGGGCAGTGCAACCTGCGTTTTGACGATACCAACCCGGTAAAAGAAGATATTGAATACGTTGAGTCGATCAAACGTGACGTTAACTGGCTGGGTTTCTCATGGAGCGGCGACGTTCGCTATTCCTCCGATTATTTCGATCAGCTGCATCAGTATGCGGTTGAGCTTATCAGCAAGGGGCTGGCGTACGTCGATGAACTGACGCCGGAGCAGATCCGCGAATACCGCGGTACGCTGACGGCGCCGGGCAAAAACAGCCCCTACCGCGATCGCAGCGTGCAGGAAAACCTGGAGCTGTTCGAAAAAATGCGTAACGGCGGCTTTGCCGAGGGCACCGCCTGTTTGCGCGCCAAGATTGATATGGCGTCGTCGTTTATCGTGATGCGCGATCCGGTGTTGTATCGGATCAAGTTCGCCGAACACCACCAGACCGGCAACAAGTGGTGCATCTACCCGATGTATGATTTTACCCACTGTATTTCCGATGCGCTGGAAGGGGTGACGCACTCGCTGTGCACGCTGGAGTTCCAGGATAACCGCCGCCTGTACGACTGGGTGCTGGATAACATCACCATACCTTGCCATCCGCGGCAGTATGAATTCTCCCGCCTGAACCTTGAATACGCCATCATGTCCAAGCGTAAGCTGAACCAGCTGGTAACGGAAAAGATTGTTGAAGGGTGGGACGATCCGCGTATGCCGACCATTTCCGGTCTGCGTCGCCGTGGCTACAGCGCCGCGTCTATCCGCGAGTTTTGTTACCGTATCGGGGTCACCAAGCAAGATAACAACGTTGAAATGGCGGCGCTGGAGTCCTGTATCCGCGACGACCTTAACGCCAATGCGCCGCGCGCCATGGCGGTGCTGGATCCGGTGAAGGTGGTGATTGAGAACCTTCCCGCGGAGCATGAAGAGCTGGTTACCATGCCAAACCATCCGAATAAGCCGGAAATGGGCTCCCGTCAGGTGGCATTCAGCCGTGAAGTGTATATCGATCGCGCGGATTTCCGCGAAGAGGCCAATAAGCAGTACAAGCGTCTGGTGCTGGGCAAGGAAGTTCGTCTGCGCAACGCCTATGTGATCAAAGCGGAGCGCATTGATAAAGACGAGCAGGGGGTTATCACCACCATCTATTGTCGCTACGATCCGGATACCTTGAGTAAGGATCCGGCCGATGGGCGCAAGGTCAAAGGGGTTATTCACTGGGTGTCGGTGGCGCATGGCCTGCCGGCGGAATTCCGGCTGTACGAGCGGCTGTTCAGCGTGGCCAACCCCGGAGCGGCGGATGATTTCCTGTCAACCATCAATCCCGAGTCGCTGCAGGTGACCCGTGGCTTTGTTGAGGCGAGTCTGGCGCAGGCGGAAGCGGAAAAAGCGTATCAGTTTGAGCGGGAAGGCTATTTCTGTGCCGACCGGGTTTATTCCCGTCCGCAGCATCTGGTGTTTAACCGTACGGTGGGCCTGCGGGATACCTGGGTGGGATAACCGCAGGGGAGGTTGCTGACAAACCCTTCACCTTCATCGTCATCCCCGCGCAGGCGGGGATCTCGGCAACACCGAACCGCTTGCGGAAGTAGATCCCTGCCTACTGCTGCAGGGATGACGGAGGTGACTGCGCAGGGGATGACCGGTGGTGGTATTCGGGGATAACTATTTCGATGTGGGTTCGTCAGCAATCTGAATAAAACCGCCGAGGCGGTTTTATTTTATGACGGGCTATCCTGCCCGTCACCCTAGCGGGCCGTCGCAAGCGACGTTGTTTTATGCGGTTGATTTATCTTTTTTCATCGTGCAGGGTTTCGTCTTCACGGCAATCCCCTTCACTGCAATGGCCATACAGATACAAACTGTGGTTGGTCAGTTTTATGCTGTGTCTTTCCGCGATTTCACGTTGCCGCGCTTCGATATACTCGTCACGGAATTCAATCACTCTGCCACAATCCAGGCAAATCAGATGGTCATGATGATGTTGCTGGGTCAGTTCGAAAACCGATTTGCCGCCTTCAAAATTATGGCGGGTGACGATACCAGCATCATCAAACTGATTCAGTACGCGGTAGACGGTCGCTAAACCAATCTCTTCGCCCATATCAATCAGTTTTTTATATAAATCTTCCGCACTGACGTGATGGCACTCCGGATCCTGCAATACTTCCAGAATTTTCAGTCTCGGAAGTGTGACTTTCAGGCCGGCCTTCTTTAATGCGATGTTATTGTCAGTCATGCGGGTTTAGTCCTGTTGCTTACTTAATCAATGGGGGCTATCTAGCCTATGGCATCGGTCGGCTCAAAAAATGTAATAGCGTCTCAATTATAGAACCGTGCATTCAAAATGGAAACCATGGAATGTTAACAAGGTTATTCCCCCACACAATACAGAGGTAGCACGCAATGCATTGTTGGCAAATGGGGAAAACGATGGTGAACATACATAACCGATGGGGGTATTGTACAGAATTGTGGCCGGAAGTTAAAAAAATGTATCAATCTTAATGAAAGGTTTTTTCTATTGATTTGGCTCTGACGAGGGAGTGGTCAGAGCCAAGGCGTGGTGTTAAGCCAGCAGTTCTTGCAAATTCAGCTCTTCGCTAATCTGTTTTACCCAGGCGGCGACGCGCTCGGCGGTCAGCTCAGGCTGACGATCCTCGTCGATAGCCAGGCCGATGAAATGCTTGTCATCCGCCAGACCTTTGGACGCTTCAAAGTAATAGCCTTCCGTCGGCCAATGCCCGATGATGGTCGCGCCGTGCGGTTCGATGATATCGCGGATGGTGCCCATGGCATCACAGAAATATTCCGCATAGTCTTCCTGATCGCCGCAGCCAAACAGGGCAACCAGTTTGCCGCTAAAGTCGATCTCTTCCAGCGTAGGGAAAAAGTCATCCCAGTCGCATTGGGCTTCACCGTAATACCAGGTGGGGATACCCAGTAATAGAATATCGAAAGCTTCAAGGTCTTCTTTACTGCTTTTGGCGATGTCATGAACTTCAGCAACGTCGGTTCCCAGCTGCTGTTGGATCGTCTTGGCAATGTTTTCGGTATTGCCAGTATCACTGCCAAAGAAAATTCCTATCAGTGCCATGAATTAAATAACCTCTTGATTCTTAATGATATGGTGCCGTTTTTCACCCACTTATCGACTAATAATAACAGACACTACCGGCATGAGAAACTCGTATCGGTAAGGAGAAGTAAATTGTGGCGGGTATTTTTTAACTGAAATTCCGCGGCTCAAAAAAATTTGTATTTATAGAATGTTATGAATTCGTTCACAGAACAGAAAATAAACTACGGCGAGAGCCGTACCGGAGTTAAATGTTCTCTGAGTTTTGTCGATTAATTAAGTGATCTTATCTGTTCTATATCACGGAACATCAACGCCAAGGAGTGGCGACACATGCCGGCGGCTTGAATTTCGCACTGCAAAGCCGATTAACCATTAAAACATCTTTATTAATGCGTGCTTAGGTTTGGAGTAAACCATGAAACTTTTAAAGAACATTGCCATCAGAACGGCCATGTTGTGGGTGCTTGGCATTTTCTGCGTGTTGTGGGGCGGCGTATCGCTCTATACCATGTTTTCCTTCAAGGAGATGACGGCGACATCCAAGACCAGCAGTCTGCTGGTGCAAAACATGAATTATGTTAATCAGGGCAACGATCAGTATTTCCGGATGGTCACGCGCCTGGCCCGCGCCGTTGATGCGCGCCGCAATGGCGATAATGAAACGGCCGATAAAGAACAGGCGTCGGCGCTGAATGCGCTCAATACGTTAAAAGCGGATTTGGTCTCATTCAACGGCATCGACCATGCGGGGCTGGACGATGCGCTGGTTCAGGCGGTCAGCCGCGACTGGCATAATTTGATTGTTCAGGGCGTCGAGCTTTCATATCAAAAGGCGGCGGCGAACGAGCTTGATGATTACCAGGAGCAGGCTAAAAATGTGGTTCCGCCGTTGAGCCGTCTGTTTGGGGCTTCAATAAGCGCTTTCAACAAGGCGGGCTCGGAGAAATTTGCCGCGGCCGGCGTGCGTTTTGAACAGATCACCACCATCGGTCAAAACATTCTGCTGACGGGGCTGGTTATCGGACTGCTGCTGCTGTTTTTTACCGATCGCTATCTGGTGACATGCCTGGTACGGCCGTTAAATGATTTGCGCGATCACTTCGGCGTGATTGCCTCCGGCCAGTTGGGAAAGCCCATCAAGGATTTTGGCCGTAACTGCGTCGGCAGATTATTCCCGCTGTTGCGT
Source organism: Brenneria corticis (assembly GCF_003115855.1). GTDB lineage: Bacteria > Pseudomonadota > Gammaproteobacteria > Enterobacterales > Enterobacteriaceae > Brenneria > Brenneria corticis. Next base: position 63,950 of record NZ_KZ819090.1, on the reverse strand, counting down.
GAAATGCAAACCAGCCTGGCGAATACGGTCAGCACCATCAGAAACAGCACCGACTCTATTTATCAGGGGGCGTCGGAAATCGCCGCGGGAAATAACGATCTGTCGTCACGTACCGAACAGCAGGCTTCGGCGCTGGAAGAGACGGCCGCCAGCATGGAACAGTTGACCGCCACCGTAAAACAGAACGCGGAAAACGCCAACCATGCCAGTCAGTTGGCCTTGCAGGCGTCTACCACGGCGAAGAAGGGGGGCGATATCGTCGAGAACGTGGTGAAAACCATGGCGGAAATCTCCGGCAGTTCGCGCAAGATCGCCGAAATTACCACGGTGATTAACGGTATTGCGTTCCAGACCAATATTCTGGCGCTGAACGCCGCCGTGGAAGCCGCGCGCGCCGGGGAACAGGGGCGCGGCTTCGCCGTTGTCGCCGGTGAGGTGCGTAACCTGGCGCAGCGCAGCGCGCAGGCGGCCAAGGAAATAGAAGGATTGATTTCCGAGTCCGTCAGATGTGTGGATACCGGTTCGAATCTGGTTGAGGACGCCGGGAACACCATGCACGAAATTGTTCGCGCGGTGACAAATGTTACCGATATCATGGGGGAAATCGCCTCGGCATCGGAAGAGCAAAGCAAAGGGATCGCCCAGGTCGGGCAGGCGGTGGCGGAAATGGACAGCGTGACCCAGCAGAACGCGGCATTGGTGGAGCAGGCTTCGGCCGCCGCGCTGTCGCTGGAAGAGCAGGCGGCGTTGCTGAACCAGACCGTTTCGCTATTCCATCTCTCCGAACAGCAGAATCTACAGCCGCGGTCCGCGGCGAAGTCGGCGCCGGCGCCCAAAGCCGGAGCGGCCGCGCCGGCCGCAAAAGCGCTGCCGCCCAGCCAGGACAACTGGGAAAAATTCTAAGTCTGGTTTTTTTATCGGCGTCAGGGATGACGCCGCTCAAGCCATAAGAGAGCGTTATCTCAGGACGTTTGTTCGGCCAACTGCGCCAACAGCATCTGCTCGATAAGTTCGCTGCGGCTGATGTTCCGCTGTTCAGCCAGGCTATTGAGAATATCGACCGCCTCGCCGTTGATTTTTAATTCGACCCGCCGCAGCCCGCGTACCCTGTCGCGCCGCAGTTGATTACGCTTATTGATTCTTAGCTGTTCATCACGTGACAGCGGATTGGTCTTCGGGCGACCGGGGCGACGCTCATCTGCGAACAGATCCAGCGTGGTGCGATCCGTTTGTTCTTTTGCCATAGGTAATGATACTGCAAGGTCTTCGGACCAAAACGCCCGCCGACGCGCGCATTTTGATGATGTGGTTACAATGCTTGTGGCTGAATCAGCCGTCCCTCTACTGCGGGCGCCATCATACCCCAGCCGTGCTGGCGGCGACAACGGTTAATCCGGGCATCCCGGCTATCCGGCGGCGAGAAAACGATGAATGGCGCGCAATACCGCCTCGGGTTTCTCCGCATGGACCCAGTGACCCGCGTCGCTTATCACATAGGCGCGGGCCGCGGGGAACTGGCGCAGCAGGGCGTCGCGATGAACGTCATCCAGATAGGGCGAGTTAGCGCCGCGAATAAACAGAATCGGCCCCGGCCAGGCGGGAGCCTCCTGCCAGCCAACGATATTGGCGTATTGATCCCACAGCACCGGCACGTTAAAGCGCCATTCGCCCTGTTGGAATGATTTCAGCAGAAACTGAATCACGCCCTCTTCTTTAGTGAACCGACGCATCAGTTCGGCGGCGGCGGAACGCGACGCGGCGCCCGCCTCGGTGACGGCGTTGAGGGCGGCGAAAATGGCGTCGTGGCGGCGCGTCTGATAATCCACCGGGGCGATATCAATGGCCACCAGCTTTTCCAGCCGTTGCGGAATAAGGGCGCTGAGCGCCATGGCGACTTTGCCTCCCATCGAATGGCCGATAACGATCGCCCGCTCAATCTGCTGCTGGTCCATCAGCTCCGCCACGTCCTGCGCCATCGCCGGGTAGGTCATCTGCGGCGAACGCGGCGACAGACCGTGATTGCGTAAATCCAGTTGCAGCACGTCGTGCTGATTTTGCAAATCCCGGCCCAGCACGCCAAGATTATCCAGATTGCCAAACAGGCCGTGCATCAGGATAACGGGCAGCCCGCCATTGGGGTGAAGCGCATTTTGCCGGCGATAATTCAATTTCATAGTGAAGTTCATTCAGAGAGATAGGCGCTTAGGGTATCATGACTTTACGACGTTATGTTGCCGGGGAAGAAGCTACTATGACCACTTTAACAGCAACGGGGGCGGCAAGGCATAATCCGAGTTTTTGCGTTGTCGTCGTTCTACCGCTGTTCGAGTGCGCCGGATAGCTTGTATACTTCTTGACGATTGATTTGAGTAAAAAAACAGTACTGGATAAAGATGAAAACTATTGAGGTCGACGAAGAGCTTTATCGTTATATCGCCAGCCATACGCAGCATATTGGTGAAAGCGCATCGGATATTTTACGCCGCATGCTGAAGTTTACCGCCGGTCAGTCCACGGCGACGCCGCCGGAGGAGGTCGCGCGCAATGCGAAGCCGGCCGCGTCCCCGCGTCCGGGCGATCGGGTTCGGGCGGTGCGTGAGCTGTTGTTGTCGGATGAATACGCCGAACAGAACAAGGCGATCAACCGTTTTATGCTGGTATTGTCTACGCTGTATCTGTTATCGCCGCCGGAATTCGCTCAGGCGACGGAATCGCTCCATGGCCGTACGCGGGTTTATTTCGCCGGCGACCAGCAAACCTTGCTGCAGAATGGCACGCATACCAAACCCAAACATATTCCGGGTACGCCATACTGGGTTATCACCAATACCAACACCGGTCGTAAACGCAGCATGATCGAACACATTATGCTGACGATGCAGTTCCCGGCGGAACTGACAGAGAAAGTTTGCGGAACTATCTAATCAATGACAGCGTCAGGGAGAAACGCCAATGGCTAATCACCCAAGAGCCGGACAGCCTACCCGGCAAAGCGATTTAATCAATGTGGCTCAGTTGACGTCACAATATTATGTTCTGCGTCCGGAAGTCGGAAATGCGGCGCATGCGGTGAAGTTTGGCACCTCAGGCCACCGCGGCAGCGCGGGGCGGCATAGTTTCAACGAAGCGCATATTCTGGCGATAGCGCAGGCTATTGCGGAAGAACGTAAAAAGCAGGGCGTCAGCGGCCCGTGCCATGTCGGCAAAGATACCCATGCGCTGTCCGAACCGGCTTTTATTTCGGTGCTGGAGGTGCTGGCGGCCAACGGCGTGGAGGTCATCGTCCAGCAGGACAATGGCTTTACCCCGACGCCCGCCGTCTCCAACGCCATTCTGGCGCATAACCGTCAGGGCGGCGCGCTGGCGGACGGCATTGTGATTACGCCGTCGCACAATCCGCCGGAAGACGGCGGTATTAAATACAATCCGCCCAACGGCGGCCCGGCGGATACCAACCTCACCAGCGTGATCGAACAGCGGGCGAACGCGCTGCTGGCGGATAATCTGCGGGAAGTGAAACGCATTACGCTGGATCAGGCCTGGAAAAGCGGCTATGTGCATCAACAGGATTTGGTGCAGCCCTACGTTGCAGGGCTGGGCGAGGTGGTGGATATGGCGGCGATTCAGCGCGCGGGCCTGAAACTGGGGGTCGATCCGCTGGGCGGTTCCGGTATCGCCTACTGGCAGCGCATCGCCGAGCATTACAAGCTGGATCTGACGCTGGTGAACGACGCCATCGATCAGACTTTCCGCTTTATGACGCTGGATCACGACGGGGTGATCCGTATGGACTGCTCGTCGGTATCGGCCATGGCCGGACTGCTGGCGCTGCGCGATAAGTTCGATCTGGCGTTCGCCAACGATCCCGACTACGACCGTCACGGCATCGTTACCCCGGCCGGGCTGATGAACCCCAATCACTATCTGGCGGTATCCATCGATTACCTGTTCCAGCATCGTCCGCAGTGGGGCGAATCGGTGGCCGTCGGTAAAACGCTGGTCTCCAGCGCGATGATCGATCGCGTCGTCGCGCAGCTGGGCCGTAAACTGGTGGAAGTGCCGGTTGGCTTCAAATGGTTTGTCGACGGCCTGTTTGACGGCAGTTTCGGCTTCGGCGGCGAGGAGAGCGCGGGAGCGTCGTTCCTGCGCTTTGACGGCACGCCGTGGTCGACGGACAAAGACGGCATCATTATGTGTCTGCTGGCGGCGGAAATTACCGCGGTGACGGGGAAAAATCCGCAGCAGCACTATGACGATCTGGCAAAACGTTTCGGCGCGCCAAGCTACAACCGCATCCAGGCCCCGGCGACCCAGGCGCAAAAAGCGGCGTTATCCCGCCTGTCGCCGGAACAGGTGTCGGCCGCCACGCTGGCGGGCGATGCGATCACCGCGCGTCTGACGGCGGCGCCGGGCAACGGCGCGGCGATTGGCGGGCTGAAAGTGATGACCGATAACGGCTGGTTCGCCGCGCGTCCTTCCGGTACGGAAGAAGCCTATAAAATCTACTGCGAGAGTTTCCTCGGCGCGGAGCACCGGGAGCGCATCGAGAAGGAAGCGGTGGAGATTGTCGGCGCGGTGCTGGCTAACGCCAAATAAGCCTGTAATTGGGCGCCGCGATGCGGCGCCTGTTATCCCAGCGCGACAAGCAGCGCGCCAACTGAAATCAACGCCACGCCTGCGCCAGCCAGCAGCGAAATCTTTTCCCCCAGCAACACCACGGCCAATACCACCGCAAACACCACGCTGAGCTTATCAATCGGCGCCACCTGGGCGACATTGCCGTTTTTCAGCGCCACAAAGTAAAACAGCCACGACATGGCGCCGGCCACGCCGCTGAGCAGAATAAACAACAGGGCCTTTTTGTTGGCCATGACCTCGCCTACCAGTGCGGTTTTTCCCTGCGCGACCACCACGCCGACCAGAAAAAGCGCCATCACCACGGCGCGGATGGCGGTTGCGGTATTGGCATCCAGATTTTGCAGGCCTATTTTGCCAAACAGGGCGACCAGCGCGGCGCACAGGGCGGAAAGCAGGGCGTAGATTAACCAGCTACTCATGATGAGAGTTTCCTGAATAAACAGAAATGGAATAATAGTGAAACGGACCAGACGGCATGTTACGCCGGGAGGGGGCGGATAACCAGAAAGCGGTTACCGCTGCGTGATAAGCCCCTCTCTTTAACAAGCTGGATATTTATTGTTAACTAATGCATAACCTAATGACGTAACAGAGAAAAAACTGCCGATTATTTGATCTTTTTCTGGTCCGATGAGTAGTAAACCTGCACTAAAAACGGTAAAGTTTTAACCAATTTCCCCATGTGGGTTTTATCGTTAACGTGAGTAACCAGCTGGCAAGGGGAGCTCGCCTTTAGAGGAGGATCGTTATGTCACTCTACACCGCTTATCCCTTACATCGCATTGTGCTGCGCCGTATTGCCGTGGTAATCATCGGCGTCGCCGCGTTACCGGTGATGCTGTTTCGCCGCGATCGGGCGCGTTTTTACAGTTATCTGCACCGTGTCTGGCTGAAAACCAGCGACAAGCCGGTCTGGCTGGCGCAATCGGAAAACTCGGCGTGCGATTTCTATTGATTTGATCGCAGGAAACATCTCTTTTATTGGACGATGCCGTTCATGGGTGAACGGCATTTTTCTATCCTGCAACCGGCTGGCCCCTCTTAATCAAGCTCCTGCATTTAATTTTCCCCTAAGCCCATCGCGGCGAACCCGGATGGTGAACCGTCGCGCCAATCTCATGATTTCTTACCCTATTTCTCCCGCCGTTTAGCATGCGTCAGGGTGGGATCCGCTATGCTGATAACAGTAGATGTTTTTTTATGAGGTTAAATCATGACGTTCGATCAGATCCCGGTTGGCATCAGCGCCTGCCTGCTCGGCAATCCGGTGCGCTTTGACGGCGGCCACAAACGTCTGGCGTTTGCGGTTGAGCAACTGGCGCCTTATTTCCATTTTGAGCCGCTGTGTCCGGAAATGGCGGTGGGATTACCGGTGCCGCGTCCGGCGTTGCGGCAGGTAAAAGACGCGCAGGGAAACATTATGCTGCGCGCCAGTAATGGTTCGCCGCTGGATATGACCCGGAAAATGCACCGCTTCTGCGCGCAAAAAATCGCTCATTTACAGCATCTGTGCGGCTATATCGTCTGCGCCAAATCGCCCAGCTGCGGTATGGAACGGGTAAAGGTGTATGACGAGTCGCAAAAAAATGCGCGCAAAAGTGGTATTGGATTGTTTACCCAGGAACTGCTGTGTCAGTTTCCCTGGCTGCCGGTAGAAGAAGACGGCCGTTTGCACGATCCGGGACTACGGGAAAATTTTATCGAGCGGGTGTATGCGCTGCATGAGCTGCATGAGCTTTGGCGACAAGGCCTGACTCGTGGCGCGCTGATCGCCTTTCACAGCCGTTATAAACTACTGCTGCTGGCGCATTCGCAGCCGGAATACCGTGAGTTGGGGCGTTTTGTGGCGGATATTGAACAATGGCAATCGCTGGACGCTTTTGCGCAGGAATACCGTCTGCGGCTGATGAAGCTGCTGTCGCATCCGGCAACGCGGCGTAATCACACCAATGTACTGATGCACGTTCAGGGGTATTTTCGCCGTCAGCTCAATGCGCCGCAGCGACAGGAACTGACCCAACTGATAGATCGCTATCGCCAGGGGTTGCAACCCCTGCTGGCGCCGATCGCCCTGCTGAAGCATTACATGGCGCAATACCCGGACAGTTATCTGGCGGAGCAGCGTTACTTTGAGCCCTATCCGGAAGCGTTAAGATTACGCTACGACCACTAACCGGCAGCCAGAGGATGAATTATGACCACGCATTTGGTTTGGCTGCGTAATGATTTACGCATCACGGATAATCCGGCGCTGCATGCCGCCTGCCAGGATCCGCGGGCGCGGGTTTTGGCCCTGTTTATCGCCACGCCGCAGCAGTGGCGGCAGCACGATATGGCGCCGCGGCAGGCGGCTTTCCTGCTGGCGCATCTGCACGCGCTGCAGCAGGCGTTGGCCGAGAAGGGGATTGCGCTTTATTACCATGAATGCGCCGATTTTGCCGCCGCGGCGCACTGGCTGCGGGATTTTTGTCAGCAGCAGGGCGTTACCCATCTGTTCTATAACCGGCAGTATGAAATCAACGAACGCCGGCGCGACGGAGAGGCGGAGACGCTGCTGGCGGGGCGCGTCGAGTGCCGGGGATTTGATGGCGGCCTGCTGTTGCCGCCGGGCAGCGTGCTGACCGCCAAGGGCGAGATGTACAAGGTCTTTACGCCGTTTCGTCAGGCCTTTATTCAGCGTCTGCTGGAAACGGATACCGGCAGCGTGCCGGCGCCGGAGCCGAGGCGCGGCGGGGCGGTCGCCGTCGCCACGGCGCTGACGCCGTTCAGTTATCCGCGGCAGGACATCGATGGCGACTTTCCCGTCGGGGAGACGGCGGCTCTGCACCAGCTGCGCCGGTTCTGCCGCGAACAGGTACAGGATTATCCACGCCAGCGGGATTTACCCGCGCTGGCAGGCACCAGCAAACTCTCGCCCTATCTGGCGTTGGGCGTGCTGTCGCCGCGCCAGTGTTTCAACCGGCTGCGCGCCGAATGCCCCGCGATGCTGGAACAGCGCGAAAGCGGGGCGTTCAGCTGGTTCAATGAGCTGATCTGGCGCGAGTTTTATCATCATCTGCTGGTGTTCTGGCCGGATCTCTGCCGGCATAAGCCGTTTATCGACTGGACGCAGCGGGTGCAATGGCGGCAGTCGCCGGATTTACTGGCGGCGTGGCAGCAGGGGAAAACCGGCTATCCGATAGTGGATGCGGCGATGCGGCAACTGAACCAGACCGGCTGGATGCACAACCGTCTGCGGATGATTTGCGCCAGTTTTTTAGTAAAGGATTTACTTATCGACTGGCGCCAGGGGGAGCGCTATTTTATGTCGCAACTGCTGGATGGCAGCCTGGCGGCGAATAACGGCGGCTGGCAGTGGGCGGCCTCCACCGGAACGGATGCGGCGCCCTATTTTCGTATTTTCAACCCGACCACCCAGGGCGAACGTTTTGATCCGCAGGGAACTTTTATCCGCCGCTGGCTGCCGGAATTGGCGGAGGTGGCGGATAAAGACATTCACCAGCCGCACCGATGGGCCGACCGCCAGCGGCGCGAGTTGCGCTACCCGCTGCCGATTGTCGATCATCAACAGGCGAGACGGCAGACGCTGGCGGCTTTTGAAGCGGCGAAGCGGGCGGCAATGACCGATAACGAGCAAGCAGAGAAGGGGACGTATGCGCAATAGCGAGTTGGAACAACTGATTAACCGGGAGCTTAACGTCGAGGAGTTTCAGGACTACGCCCCGAATGGCCTGCAGGTGGAAGGGCGCGCGGACGTGCGGCGCATCATTACCGGGGTGACGGCCTCGCAGGCGTTGCTGGACGTCGCCGTTGAGCATCAGGCCGATGCCGTGCTGGTCCATCACGGCTATTTCTGGAAAAACGAATCGCCGATTGTCAGCGGTATGAAGCGTAATCGGCTGAAAACCCTGCTGGTTAACGATATTAACCTCTATGGCTACCATTTGCCGCTGGACGCGCACCCGCGGTTGGGCAACAACGCCCAGCTGGCTGATTTACTGGAGATTAAGGTGCTGGGCGCCATTGAGCCGCTGCTGCCGTACGGCGAACTGGCCCAGGCGCTGAGCGGCGATGCGCTGTGCCGTCGACTGGAAAACCGTTTGGGGCGTTCGGTGCTGCATTGTGGGGATAATGCACCGCAACGGATACAGCGGCTGGCATGGTGTAGCGGCGGAGGGCAGGGGTTTATCGAGCAGGCGGCCGGATCTGGCGTCGATGCGTTTATTACCGGCGAAGTGTCGGAACAGACGATCCATATTGCCCGTGAAATGGGGCTGCACTTTTATGCCGCCGGTCATCACGCCACGGAGCGGGGCGGTATCCGCGCGCTGGGGGAGTGGCTGGCCCGGCAGCATGGGTTTGACGTAACCTTTATCGATATTCCCAACCCGGCCTGATGGTTGGCGCTTTTTTATTGCTTATTAATGGTATACATCAAAAAGCGAGAAAAAGAAGCATAAATAGGCATTTCGGTATCGTTCTTGCTTTCCCCATAATAAACAGGAAAAGCGCATAACGTGATGCAGGAGAAAATATTGCAACGGGCACGATGTTATCTGCTGGGCGAGAGTACCGTGGTTCTGGAGCTGGAGCCGCCAATGACGCTGCAAAGCCAGCAGCGCATCTGGGGGCTGGCGGAGCGTTTGAATCACCACCAGGCGGTGCGGGAAGCGATTCCCGGCATGAATAACCTGACGGTTTTGCTGGAAGAGCCGCAACAGGCGGCGCTGGACGCCATTGAACGTCTGCAGCGCTGGTGGGAAGAGAGCGAGTCGCTGGCATTCGATCCCCGGGACGTTGATATCCCGGTAATTTATGGCGGCGAGTCGGGGCCGGATTTGGAACTGGTCGCCCATCATTGCGGCCTGACGGAAAAACAGGTGGTGGAAGCCCATGCGTCCGTCGGCTATATCGTCTATTTTCTTGGCTTTCAGCCCGGGTTCGCCTATCTGGGCGGACTGGATGAAAAATTGCATGTTCCGCGCCGGGCCGAGCCTCGCCTGCGGGTGGCCGCCGGTTCGGTCGGCATCGGCGGCGGGCAAACCGGGATCTACCCGTTGTCCACGCCGGGCGGCTGGCAACTGATCGGCCGCACCTCGCTGGCCTTGTTTAACCCGCTGAAGATGCCGCCGACCCTGCTGCGTCCCGGAGACAATGTGCGGTTTGTGCCCCGGCGGGAGGGCGTATGCTGAAAATTATCCGTGCCGGCTTGCATACCTCGGTGCAGGATACCGGACGTTTCGGCTTTCGCCGTCTGGGCATCAGCCAGTCCGGCGCGCTGGATATTCCCGCGCTGAAGCTGGCCAATCTGCTGGTGGGCAACGCGGAAAATGCCGCCGCGCTGGAAATTACGCTGGGAAAATTTGTCGCTACCTTTACGTCGCCCTGCTGGGTGGCGCTGACCGGGGCCGACTGCCATGCCGATCTGGACGGTAAACCGTTGTGGACCGGCTGGCGTTTTGCGGTAAAAGCCGGACAAACGTTAAAAATGCATTTACCGCGTCACGGTATGCGCAGCTATCTGGCGTTCTCCGGCGGCGTTGACGTGCCGGAGGCGCTGGGATCGCGCAGTACCGATCTGAAAGCGGGTTTTGGCGGATTTGCCGGGCGCTTGCTGGCGGATGGCGATGAGCTGTCGCTGGACGCCGCCGCCCGATTGCCAATCAGGGAAACCGGAGTTAAACAGCTGCTGTTCGGCAACCGCGTACGGGCCTTGCCGGGACCGGAATATCAGGAGTTCAGCGAAAATGCGCGGGAGGCATTCTGGCGCACGCCCTGGCACCTGAGTCCGCAAAGCAACCGGATGGGGTATCGGCTGCTGGGGCCGGAATTGCAACGGACCACGCAGCGTGAAATGCCGTCGCACGGTTTGCTGCCGGGAGTGGTGCAGGTGCCGCATAGCGGCCGGCCGATCGTGCTATTGGCCGATGCGCAGACCACCGGCGGCTATCCGCGTATCGCCTGCGTGATCGAGGCCGATCTCTATCATCTGGCGCAAATCCGCCTGGGCGAACCGGTGCATTTTATCCGTTGTACCTTGGCGGAGGCTCAGCAGGCGGCGGAGCAACAGCGGCGCTATCTGCAACAACTGGCGTGGAGGCTGCATGATTATTGATTTGAACGCCGACCTGGGGGAAGGCGGCGAGAATGATGAAGCGTTGTTGAAGTTGATCAGTTCGGCCAATATAGCCTGCGGATTCCATGCGGGGGACGCCCAGACCATGCGGCAGTCGGTGCGCTGGGGGATTAACTATGGCGTGGCGCTCGGCGCGCACCCGAGCTTCCCCGACCGTGAAAATTTCGGCCGCAAAGAGATGCACCTGCCCGCGGAGACGGTTTTTGCCCAGGTGGTTTATCAGATCGGCGCCTTGGCGGCGATAGCGGCCGCGGAAGGGGGGGAACTGGTTCACGTCAAGCCGCACGGCATGCTCTATAATCAGGCCGCCCGGGAGCCGGCGCTGGCGGACGCCGTCGCCCGCGCGGTGAAAGCGGTAAATCCGGCCTTGCGCCTGGTGGGGCTGGCCGGCAGCGAGTTGATTCGGGCCGGGCAGCGTTTGGGGCTGGCGACCCGGCAGGAAGTGTTTGCCGACAGGTGCTATCAGCCGGACGGTTCTCTGGTGCCGCGCAAACAGTCCGGCGCGCTGATCGGCAGCGACGATCTGGCGCTGGCGCAAACGCTGGAAATGATCCAGCGTCAGCGCGTGCGCGCCAGCGATGGTTCCTGGGTTAGCGTACGGGCGGATACCGTTTGCGTGCACGGCGACGGTCAACATGCGTTGATGCTGGCGCGCAAGCTGCGTAACTGCTTCTCGCAGCATCAGATAAACGTGGCGGCGTAAAAGGGTTTCATCAGCGTTAAATCGCCGGATTATTTTGTTATGGAGTATCGATGCCGGAAGGACCAGAAATCCGCCGGGCGGCAGACCAACTGACCGCCGCGGTGGCGGGTAACACATTGAACCGCGTTTGGTTCGCTTTCCCACGGTTGAAGCCGTATGAAACGGAGCTGATCGGTCAGCGCATAGAGCGGCTCGCGACGCATGGCAAGGCCCTGTTAACCTATTTCAGCAATGGATTGGTTCTCTATAGCCATAACCAGCTTTATGGCGTCTGGCGGGTGGTCAAGGCCGGGGAATCGCCGCCGCAAACCGGGCGCGATCTGCGCGTGCTGCTGGAAACATCGGAGGCCGCCATTCTGCTGTATAGCGCCTCCGATATTGCCATGCTGCGCGCGGAAACTGTGGCGTCGCACCCTTTTCTGCAACGTATCGGCCCTGATGTGCTCGACCAGACGCTGACGGCGGAAGCGGTGCGCGAGCGGTTACTCTCTCCGCGCTTCCGGCGCCGGCGGTTCAGCGGCCTGCTGCTCGATCAGGCGTTTCTGGCCGGGCTGGGGAATTATCTCAGAGCCGAGATTCTCTGGCATGCCGGCCTGGCGCCGCAGCATACCGCCGAACAACTGGATGCCGAACAGTTGCAACGCCTGAGCCAGGCGTTGATCGCGATTCCCCGTTTGTCCTACAGCACGCGTGGCGGCGTGAATGAAAACCGCCATCACGGCGCGATTTTCGCGTTCAAGGTGTTCCATCGCGAGGGCGAGGCGTGCGAGCGGTGCGGCCATCGTATCGAGAGAACCGTTCTCTCTTCACGTCCGTTCTTCTGGTGTCCGTACTGTCAAAAGTAAAAAGGCCGGGATCTCCGGCCTTCGCGCTACCAGACTAAACCGCTCAATCTTTCGGCAGATTGGATTTAAAGTCGCGTTTATCGTAGCCGGTGTACAGCTGACGCGGACGAGCGATCTTGATGCCGTCTTCGTGCATTTCATTCCAGTGGGCGATCCAGCCGACCGTGCGCGCCATGGCGAAGATGACGGTGAACATGGAGGACGGAATGCCCATCGCTTTCAGAATAATGCCCGAGTAGAAATCGACGTTCGGATAGAGTTTCTTCTCGATAAAGTACGGATCGTTCAGGGCGATGTTTTCCAGCTCCATGGCCACTTCCAGCAAATCGTCTTTGCGGCCCAGCTCCCTCAGCACTTCGTGGCAGGTTTCGCGCATCACGGTGGCGCGCGGGTCATGGTTTTTATACACCCGGTGACCGAAGCCCATCAGACGGAAAGAGTCATTTTTATCTTTGGCGCGTTCGATAAAGGCCGGGATATGCTCAACGGAGCTGATCTCTTCCAGCATGCGTAAACAGGCTTCGTTGGCGCCGCCGTGCGCGGGGCCCCATAGCGACGCGATCCCCGCGGCGATACAGGCGAACGGATTGGCGCCGGAAGAGCCGGCGGTGCGCACGGTTGACGTCGACGCATTCTGCTCATGGTCGGCGTGCAGGATCAGAATGCGATCCATCGCCCGTTCCAGCACCGGGTTTACCACATATTCCTCGCAGGGCGTGGAGAACATCATATGCAGGAAGTTGCCGGCGTAAGAGAGGTCGTTTCTCGGATAAACAAAGGGTTGGCCCAATGAATACTTGTAACACATCGCGGCGACGGTCGGCATTTTAGACAGCAGTCGGTAGGCGGCGATTTCACGATGGCGATCGATACTGATATCCAGAGAGTCGTGGTAGAACGCCGCCAGCGCGCCGGTTACGCCGCACAGCACCGCCATGGGGTGCGAGTCACGGCGGAAACCGTGGAACAGACGGGTGATCTGTTCATGGATCATGGTATGGCGGGTGACGGTGGTTTTAAAGGTTTCGTATTGCTCCGGCGTCGGCGCTTCGCCGAACAGCAGGATGTAACACACTTCAAGATAGTTGGATTTTTCCGCCAACTGGGCAATCGGGTAGCCGCGGTGCAATAAAATGCCTTCCTCACCGTCGATATAGGTGATTTTGGATTCGCAGGATGCCGTTGAGGTAAAGCCGGGATCGAAGGTGAATAAGCCTTTGGAGCCGAGGGGGCGGATATCTATTTCATCATATCCCAACGTGCCGGAGAGAACGTTCAGTTCAATCGGATCTTTACCATCTAGAGTAAGCGTTGCTTTTTTATCAGCCATTTACAGTCTCCTTAGCGCTTTAATTTTAAAATTTTCCACCGAAGAAATACCGTCATGCCTGTACACCGGATCAATAACCAACCAGCGAAACTCTGTTCTGTCGCGACAGCGTCGTCCGTAGGGGACAGAGTCGGGCTATGGCGAGCCGCCAGCCACATTCAGGATGAAAACATCGTTCTCCAGATAATTAACCATTCTCTGAACTAATCATAGCCAGTAGTGCTAACTTTTACGTGGCTTCTCTTGTCCCCACTTTTACATAAGTTATGCCGGTGGGAAAGAATAACCGCTGAGCGTTACTACATCATAGGGAGTTTAGCGCGCTAGTTGTAATTTAAATGTTGAAATTTTGTCAAACGAGATGATTGTATTTGTATAAATTGTGAAATTCGTGATGACAATCACTATTCCGGGGAAATGTCACCAAACAATTTGTATGGGATTTGTAATAAGAATGTGAAGTACCTATACTTCGGACAGGTCTCCGGAATCCCCTGTCGTAGGAGCCACCCAGTATGAATGATGCGCAGTTAGACACCGGAACGTTGATGTTTGAGCGCGTAGCGTAAACCCGCTTCCAGGTTTGCGACATTTATGCTGTCTGACCTCATTCAGGTCCGGAGGAAGATACAATAATAAAAGCTGTGTGGGCATATTCGTGAAAAAACAAAGACCTGTTAATTTGGATCTGCAGACGATCCAGTTTCCCGTTACTGCGATAGCATCCATTCTCCACCGCGTCTCCGGCGTTATCACCTTTGTCGCTGTCGGCATCCTGCTGTGGCTGTTGGGACTCTCCCTTTCTTCCGCGGAGGGCTTCCTGCGGGCGGCGGAAATGCTGGATAGCGTTATCGTCAAATTTGTCGTTTGGGGCATCCTCACCGCGCTGGCTTACCATATTGTCGGCGGTCTGCGTCATCTGATGATGGATTTTGGCTATATAGAAGAGGACCTTGTTGCTGGCAAACGTTCGGCGAATATCTCTTTTGTCATCACCGTCGCGCTTTCACTTCTGGCTGGAGTCCTCGTATGGTAAGCAATGCTTCTGCGTTAGGACGCAATGGCGTACAGGATTGGTTGCTGATTCGCGCTTCCGCCATCGTCATTGTTCTGTATGTGATTTATCTGATTGGCTTTATTATCGCCGTCGACGAAATCACCTACCCGGTCTGGCGCGATTTTTTCGCTATGGCTCTCACCAAGGTATTCACCCTGCTTACGTTATTTTCCATCCTGGTGCATGCGTGGATAGGGATGTGGCAGGTGCTGACCGACTACATTAAACCGCTGGCCCTGCGCCTGACTTTACAGTTGGCGATTGTGGTTGCGCTGTTGGTGTACGTCATTTATGGAACAATTGTGGTGTGGGGGGCGTAATGAATTTGCCAGTCAGAGAGTTTGATGCTGTTGTGGTCGGCGCGGGCGGCGCAGGTATGCGCGCCGCGCTGCAAATATCCCAGATGGGCCTCTCCTGCGCCCTGTTATCCAAAGTCTTTCCAACCCGTTCCCATACCGTGTCCGCGCAGGGGGGCATCACCGTCGCGCTGGGCAATACCCATGAAGACAACTGGGAATGGCATATGTATGACACCGTGAAAGGTTCCGACTACATCGGCGATCAGGACGCGATTGAATATATGTGCAAAACCGGTCCGGAAGCGGTGCTGGAGCTGGAACATATGGGACTGCCGTTTTCCCGTCTGGACGACGGCAAAATCTATCAGCGTCCGTTCGGCGGACAATCCAGGAATTTCGGCGGCGAACAGGCCGCCCGTACCGCGGCGGCGGCCGACCGCACCGGCCACGCCCTGCTGCATACGCTATACCAGCAGAATCTGAAAAATCACACCACCATCTTTTCCGAATGGTACGCGCTCGATCTGGTGAAAAATCAGGATGGCGCGGTGGTGGGATGCACCGCCATCTGTATCGAAAGCGGCGAAGTGGTCTATTTCAAAGCGCGCGCCACCATACTGGCCACCGGCGGCGCGGGGCGTATTTATCAGTCCACCACCAATGCGCACATCAATACCGGCGACGGCGTCGGCATGGCGTTACGCGCCGGCGTGCCGGTGCAGGATATGGAAATGTGGCAGTTCCATCCGACGGGGATCGCCGGCGCCGGGGTGCTGGTGACCGAAGGCTGTCGCGGCGAAGGGGGATACCTGCTGAATAAGCACGGCGAACGCTTTATGGAACGCTACGCGCCGAACGCCAAAGATCTGGCCGGCCGCGACGTGGTGGCCCGTTCGATTATGATCGAAATCCGCGAAGGGCGCGGTTGCGAAGGACCCTGGGGGCCGCATGCCAAGCTGAAGCTGGACCACCTGGGTAAAGAAGTGCTGGAATCCCGCCTGCCGGGCATTCTTGAGCTGTCCCGCACCTTTGCTCACGTCGATCCGGTGAAAGAACCGATCCCGGTTATTCCCACCTGTCACTATATGATGGGCGGCATTCCGACCAAAGTCAGCGGCCAGGCGCTGACGGTGAACGAAAAAGGGGAAGATGTGCCGATCCCCGGCCTGTTCGCCGTGGGGGAGATCGCCTGCGTTTCGGTGCATGGCGCCAACCGCCTGGGCGGTAACTCGCTGCTCGATCTGGTGGTGTTCGGCCGGGCGGCGGGAATGCATTTGCATGAGTCGCTGGATGAGCAGGGCGCAAGCCGCGACGCCAGCGAGTCGGATATTGAAGCCTCCCTCGAACGTCTTAACCGCTGGAACAACACGTCCTCGGGCGAAGATCCGGTGGAAATCCGCAAGGCGCTGCAATCCTGCATGCAGCATAACTTCTCGGTATTCCGCGAGGGAGACGCCATGGCGAAAGGTCTGGAAGAGCTGAAAACGATCCGCGAGCGGCTGAAAAATGCCCGTCTGGACGATAATTCCACCGAATTCAATACCCAGCGCGTTGAATGTCTGGAGCTGGATAATCTGATGGAAACCGCGTATGCGACGGCGGTTTCCGCCAATTTCCGCACCGAAAGCCGCGGGGCGCACAGCCGTTTCGACTATCCCGATCGTGATGATGAAAACTGGTTATGTCATTCGTTGTATCTGCCGCAAACCGATAGCATGACGCGCCGTGCGGTGAACATGCAGCCTAAACTGCGCCCGGCCTTTCCGCCGAAAGTGCGTACTTATTAATTGCGGGGGATTGATTGATGAAACTCGAATTTTCTATTTATCGTTATAACCCGGACGTGGATGATGCGCCGCGGATGCAGGACTACCGGTTGGAAGCGGAAGAGGGGCGTGACATGATGCTGCTGGACGCGCTGATTCTGCTGAAGGAACAGGACCCGACGCTGTCGTTCCGCCGTTCATGCCGCGAGGGCGTTTGCGGCTCGGACGGTGTTAATATGAACGGTAAAAACGGGCTGGCCTGCATCACGCCGATTTCGGCGCTGCGGCGCGGAAACCATAAAATCGTCGTCCGCCCGTTGCCCGGATTGCCGGTGGTGCGTGATTTGGTGGTGGACATGGGGCAATTCTATGCCCAATATGAGAAAATAAAGCCTTACCTGTTGAATAATGGGAGAAATCCTCCGGCGCGCGAACATTTGCAGTCGCCGGAGCAGCGCGCGAAACTGGATGGCTTATATGAATGCATCATGTGCGCCTGTTGTTCAACCTCTTGTCCGTCGTTCTGGTGGAACCCGGACAAGTTCGTCGGGCCGGCGGGCCTGCTGGCCGCGTACCGCTTTCTGATCGACAGTCGCGATACGGAAACCCAGCCCAGACTGGAGAATCTGGACGATGCTTTCAGCGTATTCCGCTGTCACAGCATTATGAATTGCGTCAGTGTTTGTCCGAAAGGGCTTAACCCGACGCGGGCGATCGGCCACATTAAGTCCATGCTGTTGCAGCGGAGCGCGTAACCAGCGCGTTGTTTAATTAGCGGATTGTTATGGATATCATCCTCCGCGGCGCATGCGGCGGAGGATGACAGGAAACCTTTAAAAGCGGGCTCAGGCGCCAGAACCGGTTTTTAAAGGTTCCTTAACGGGTAATGGATTCCCCGCCGGTACTGACGTACGGCAAGTGAACCCTTTATGGTAACTGATTTTATACGGCACGATGACATGTTAACCACGGCGAAAACTGAAGCTTATTAGCTTAAGGGATCATGATGCAGAACGGCGCAATGAAGGCCTGGCTGGATTCCTCCTATCTGGCGGGCGCGAACCAGTCCTACATAGAGCAGCTCTATGAAGATTTTTTAACCGACCCGGATTCCATCGATCTCAGCTGGCGATCGATTTTCCAGCAGTTGCCTACGGCTGGGATTAAACCGGATCAACTCCACTCCAAAACCCGTGAATATTTTCGCCGCCTGGCGAAAGAGTCTTCACGTCACACCTCATCGGTTACCGACCCTGACAGCGATGCGAAGCAGGTCAAGGTGTTGCAGCTTATCAACGCCTTCCGCTTTCGCGGCCACCAGCAGGCTAATCTCGATCCCTTGAATTTGCGCCCCCAGATCCCGGTGCCCGAACTGGATCTCGATTACCACAATCTGACGCAGGATGATTTGCAGGAAACCTTTAACGTGGGGTCGTTCGCCATCGGCAAGGACACCATGCAGCTGGGCGAACTGTATCAGGCGTTGAAACAGACCTACTGCGGGCCGATCGGCGCGGAGTATATGCACATCACCAATACGGAAGAAAAACGCTGGATCCAGCACCGTATCGAGTCGGTGGTGGGGCAGCCCTCGTTCAGCGCCGAAGAGAAAAGGTGTTTCCTGAAGGAGCTGACCGCGGCGGAAGGCCTGGAGCGTTACCTCGGCGCCAAGTTCCCCGGCGCCAAGCGCTTCTCGCTGGAAGGGGGCGACGCCCTGGTGCCGATGCTGAAAGAGATGGTTCGTCATGCGGGCAAAAACGGCACGCGCGAAGTGGTCCTCGGCATGGCGCACCGCGGCCGCCTCAACGTGCTGGTCAACGTGGTGGGGAAAAAACCGCAGGATTTGTTCGATGAATTCTCCGGCAAGCATAAAGAGCACCTGGGCACCGGCGATGTGAAATACCATCAGGGATTCTCCTCCGATCTGGAAACGGAAGGCGGGCTGGTGCATCTGGCGCTGGCGTTCAACCCTTCCCACCTGGAGATCGTCAGCCCGGTGGTGACCGGCTCGGTGCGCGCCCGGCTCGACCGGCTGGATAATCCGGTTGATACGCTGGTGCTGCCGGTGACCATTCATGGCGATGCGGCCATCAGCGGGCAGGGCGTGGTGCAGGAAACGCTCAACATGTCCAAGGTGCGCGGCTATGAAGTCGGCGGCACGCTGCGTATCGTCATCAACAACCGTATCGGTTTCACCACCTCGAACCTGCTGGATATTCGCTCCACGGAATACTGCACCGATATCGGTAAAATGGTGCAGGCGCCCATTTTCCACGTTAATTCGGACGATCCGGAAGCGGTGGCGTTCGTTACCCGTCTGGCGCTGGATTTCCGCAACACCTTTAAGCGCGACGTGTTTATCGATCTGATCTGCTACCGTCGGCACGGTCATAACGAGGCGGACGAGCCCAGCGCCACCCAGCCGATGATGTATCAGAAAATCAAAAAACATCCGACGCCGCGCAAAGTGTATGCGGACCGTCTGGAACAGCAGCAGGTGGTCACGCTGGAAGACGCCACCGAGCTGGTCAACCTGTACCGCGACGCGCTGGACGGCGGCGACTGCGTGGTGGAAGAGTGGCGCGAGATGGACATGCAGTCCTTCACCTGGTCGCCCTATCTGAACCACGAGTGGGACGAACCCTATCCCAACAAGGTCGAGATGAAGCGTTTGCAGGAGCTGGCCAAGCGCATCAGCCAGATCCCGGAGGCGATAGAAATGCAGCCGCGGGTCGCCAAGGTGTATAACGACCGGGCGGAGATGGCGAACGGCAATAAGCCGTTTGACTGGGGCGCGGCGGAAATGCTGTCGTACGCCACGCTGGTCGACGAGGGGATTTCGATACGTCTGTCGGGTGAAGACACCGGCCGCGGCACCTTCTTCCATCGCCATGCGGTGGTGCATAATCAGAAGAACGGTTCCGGCTATACGCCGTTGGAACATGTGCATAACGCGCAGGGAACGTTCAACGTCTGGGACTCGGTGCTCTCCGAAGAGGCGGTGCTGGCGTTTGAATACGGCTATGCCACGGCGGAGCCGCGCACCCTGACCATCTGGGAAGCGCAGTTCGGCGACTTCGCCAACGGCGCGCAGGTGGTTATCGACCAGTTCATCAGTTCCGGCGAACAAAAGTGGGGACGGATGTGCGGGCTGGTGATGCTGCTGCCGCACGGCTATGAAGGGCAGGGGCCGGAACACTCCTCGGCCAGGCTCGAACGCTACCTGCAACTGTGCGCCGAACAGAATATGCAGGTGTGCATTCCTTCCACGCCGGCCCAGGTGTATCACATGCTGCGTCGTCAGGCGCTGCGCGGTATGCGTCGTCCGCTGATCGTCATGTCGCCGAAATCGCTGTTGCGCCATCCGCTGGCGATCTCCTCGCTGGAAGATCTGGCCGACGGCCATTTCCAGCCGGCGATTGGCGAAGTCGACGATCTGGATCCTAAGGCGGTCAAACGCGTCGTGCTCTGTTCCGGCAAGGTTTATTATGATCTGGTGGAGCAGCGGCGCAAAAATGATCAAAAAGATGTCGCTGTAGTGCGTATCGAGCAGCTTTATCCCTTCCCGCACCAGGCGGTGCAGGAGGCGCTGGAGCCATTCTCCCAGGTGCACGATTTCGTGTGGTGTCAGGAAGAGCCGCTGAATCAGGGGGCCTGGTATTGCAGCCAGCATCATTTCCGTGAAGTTATTCCGTTTGGGGCTTCTTTACGTTACGCCGGACGTCCAGCTTCCGCCTCACCCGCGGTGGGCTATTTTTCCGTACACCAGAAACAGCAGCAAGATCTGGTTAATGACGCGCTGAACGTTGATTAAATAAAAGGATAGATAATGAGTAGCGTAGATATTCTCGTCCCCGACCTGCCCGAATCCGTCGCTGACGCCACGGTGGCGACCTGGCATAAAAAACCGGGCGATAGCGTCCAGCGCGATGAGGTGCTGGTCGAAATTGAAACCGACAAAGTCATACTGGAAGTGCCGGCATCCGAAGCCGGCATTCTGGATGCGGTGCTGGAAGAGGAAGGCGCCACGGTGACGGCGCGTCAGGTGCTGGGCCGCCTGCGCCGGGGCGACAGCTCCGGTAAGGAAACCAGTGAAAAGTCGCAGACCAAAGAGGCCAATCCGGCGCAGCGCCACACGGCCGCGCTGGAAGAGCAGAGCAGCGACGCGCTCAGTCCGGCTATTCGCCGTCTGATTGCCGAGCACGATCTGGATGCCGCCGCCATTAAAGGCAGCGGCGTCGGGGGACGCATCACCCGGGAAGACGTTGACAAGCATCTGGCCGCGAGCAAACAAGAGGCCAGGAAAGAGGATAAACCCGCCGCGCCGTCAACTCCGGCCCCGGCGCTGGGCGCGCGCAGCGAGAAACGCGTACCGATGACGCGCCTGCGCAAACGGGTGGCGGAACGTCTGCTGGAAGCGAAAAACAGCACCGCCATGCTGACCACGTTCAACGAAGTCAATATGAAGCCCATTATGGACCTGCGCAAGCAGTACGGCGAGGTGTTCGAGAAGCGCCACGGCGTCCGCTTGGGCTTTATGTCTTTCTACCTCAAAGCGGTGGTTGAAGCGCTGAAGCGCTTCCCGGAAGTCAACGCCTCCATTGACGGCGAAGATGTGGTTTACCATAACTATTTCGACGTCAGCATCGCGGTGTCGACGCCGCGCGGTCTGGTGACCCCGGTACTGCATGACGTCGATGCGCTGAGCATGGCCGACATCGAGAAGAAGATCAAAGAGCTGGCGGTAAAAGGCCGCGACGGCAAGTTGACGGTTGAAGAGCTGACCGGCGGTAATTTCACCATCACCAACGGCGGCGTCTTTGGTTCACTGATGTCCACCCCGATCATCAACCCGCCGCAAAGCGCCATCCTCGGCATGCATGCGATTAAAGATCGGCCGATGGCGGTAGACGGTCAGGTGGTCATCCTGCCCATGATGTATCTGGCGCTCTCCTACGATCATCGCCTGATCGATGGACGCGAATCCGTAAGCTTCCTGGTGACGGTGAAAGAGTTGCTGGAAGATCCCACTCGTCTGCTGCTGGATATCTGATCCGCCCGGGCGGCGGAGCACCGACTACCCGCCGCCCTTCATTATATGTGCTATGCAGGCCGTTCTGTTTGCGGCATCATCAAAAAATATAAGAAAGTCACTGACTTATCTTTAAACTTAGATGGATAGAACATCATGAATCTACATGAATATCAGGCAAAACAGCTATTTGCTCGGTATGGGCTACCGGCGCCGGTCGGCTATGCCTGTACGACGCCGCGCGAAGCGGAAGAAGCCGCCTCGAAAATCGGCGCGGGCCCGTGGGTGGTCAAATGCCAGGTTCACGCCGGCGGCCGCGGTAAAGCGGGCGGGGTGAAAGTCGTCGGCAACAAGGAAGATATCCGCGTATTCGCTGAAAGCTGGCTGGGTAAAAATCTGGTGACGTATCAAACCGATGCGCAAGGGCAGCCCGTTCATCAGATTCTGGTGGAAGCGGCGACGGAGATTGACCAGGAGCTCTATCTGGGTGCAGTGGTCGACCGCGGCAGCCGCCGCGTGGTGTTTATGGCCTCCACCGAAGGCGGCGTGGAGATCGAAAAGGTCGCGGAAGAGACCCCCGAACTGATTTATAAGGCGGCGCTGGATCCGCTGACCGGGCCGCAGCCCTATCAGGGGCGCGAACTGGCCTTTAAGCTGGGCCTGAGCGGCAAACAGGTGGCCCAGTTCACCAAAATCTTTATGGGGCTGGCGACGATGTTTCTGGAGCGCGACCTGGCGCTGGTGGAAATCAACCCGCTGGTGATTACCAAACAGGGCGATTTGATCTGTCTGGACGGCAAGCTGGCGGCCGACGGCAACGCCCTGTTCCGTCAGCCCGAGCTGCGCGAAATGCGCGACCCGAGCCAGGAAGACTCCCGCGAAGCGCATGCCGCCCAGTGGGAACTGAACTATGTGGCGTTGGACGGCAATATCGGCTGTATGGTGAACGGCGCCGGTTTGGCGATGGGGACGATGGACATCGTCAAGCTGCACGGCGGGGCGCCGGCCAACTTCCTTGACGTGGGGGGCGGCGCCACCAAAGAGCGGGTGACCGAGGCGTTCAAAATCATCCTGTCCGACGACAAGGTCAAAGCCGTACTGGTCAATATCTTTGGCGGCATCGTGCGTTGCGATTTGATCGCCGACGGTATCATCGGCGCGGTTGCCGAAGTGGGGGTCAATGTCCCGGTGGTGGTGCGTCTGGAAGGGAATAACGCCGATCTGGGCGCCAAAAAGCTGGCCGACAGCGGCTTGAATATTATTGCCGCCACCAGCCTGACGGATGCGGCGCTGCAGGTCGTGGCCGCGACGGAGGAGAAATAATGTCCATTCTGATCGATAAAAACACCAAAGTCATCTGCCAGGGTTTTACCGGCAGTCAGGGGACGTTTCACTCGGATCAAGCGCTTGCTTACGGCACGCAGGTGGTCGGCGGCGTAACGCCGGGCAAAGGCGGCAGCGAACATCTGGGGCTGCCGGTGTTCAACACCGTGCGTGAAGCCATCGACGCGACCGGCGCCACCGCCTCGGTTATCTACGTTCCGGCGCCATTTTGTAAAGATTCGATTCTGGAAGCCATCGACGCCGGCATCGAACTGATTATCTGCATCACCGAAGGGATCCCGACGCTGGATATGCTGAGCGTGAAGGTCAAACTGGAGCAGAGCGGCGTGCGGATGATCGGCCCGAACTGTCCGGGGGTCATCACGCCGGGCGAATGCAAGATCGGCATCATGCCGGGCCATATCCATCTGCCGGGCAAAGTGGGGATCGTCTCCCGTTCCGGCACCCTGACTTACGAAGCGGTCAAACAGACCACCGACGCCGGGCTGGGGCAATCCAGCTGTGTGGGTATCGGCGGCGATCCTATTCCCGGCTCCAGCTTTATCGATATCCTGCAGCTGTTCGAGCAGGATCCGCAGACCGAAGCGATTGTGATGATCGGTGAAATCGGCGGAACCGCCGAAGAAGAAGCCGCCGCCTATATCAAGGATCACGTGACCAAACCGGTGATCGGCTACATTGCGGGAGTGACCGCTCCCAAAGGCAAACGTATGGGACATGCCGGGGCGATTATCGCCGGCGGCAAAGGCACCGCCGATGATAAGTTTGCGGCTTTGGCGGCCGCCGGGGTGAAAACGGTGCGCAGTCTGGCCGATATCGGCGAGGCGGTCAAAGCGGTGCTGTCCCGCTGATTCGGCAGTAACAACCTATTACCCTTGCAAAGTTCGACATGTTTGGCCACCTTCGGGTGGCCTTTTTTATCGTGAAAAAGCAGCGTATTCAGTCGGTTTATAACCGGTAATGAATATTGTTAATTTATTGCAACAATGCGCTAACAATTAAAGTACTTAATTATAGTCTATAAATGGAGTGAATTAGCTAAAGGGGGACAACGCCATTTAGTATCAATAGGCGCTGCCAAAGTAAAAAATATATTACCGAATTGGTTTTTATTTAAACCATAAAAACACATTGCGTTAACAATGCGGGTGGAACGGAATTAATATAAACCCTTAGTTAACAAAAAAAGGGGAATTTGTTTTAGATCAAACTCTGCCTATGGATATATTTTTGGAAATGAGATTAAATTGCGCCAGGTCAATTATTGCTGGCGACATAGTTAGCAGGAAAGTTGATTTGAAACTGAAAATCCAATCTGGGTCACGTAAAAACCTATTTATTGTAGGGGATTAGAGGCGTAATATACCGTCACTCAGTCTTGGGGCTCAGGATTGGAGACCTGTAATATTTGTGATTTTTCTTTGGCTTGCCGTTGGATGCGCCGGGCGATATAGCGGCGTTTGTAAAAGCCAGTGCTGAAGCAATTTCTTGTTGTGTTCTTTTTTGAGTGTTTACTGACGGGTGTTTAGTGGCTTGTCAGATCCTGCAAGCTAAAACCTTCCTGCGAGGAGCAAGGAGTCAAGATGTTTGATATAGTCGAACTGTCACGCTTACAGTTTGCCTTAACCGCAATGTACCATTTTCTATTCGTACCACTAACGCTGGGGATGGCGTTTTTGCTGGCGATTATGGAAACGGTGTATGTGCTGTCGGGCAAACAAATCTATAAAGATATGACCAAGTTCTGGGGCAAGTTATTTGCAATCAACTTTGCCCTCGGCGTTGCCACCGGACTGACCATGGAGTTTCAGTTCGGCACCAACTGGTCCTATTTCTCCCATTATGTCGGGGATATTTTCGGCGCTCCGCTGGCCATTGAAGGCCTGATGGCGTTCTTCCTCGAATCCACCTTCGTCGGCCTGTTCTTTTTCGGCTGGGATCGGCTGGGAAAAATTCAGCATATGGCGGTTACCTGGCTGGTCGCGCTGGGCTCCAACTTCTCCGCGCTGTGGATCCTGGTGGCTAACGGCTGGATGCAAAACCCCATCGCCTCTGATTTCAACTTTGAAACCATGCGCATGGAAATGGTGAGCTTCGCCGATCTGGTGCTGAACCCGGTCGCTCAGGTGAAATTCGTTCACACCGTCGCCGCGGGCTATTGCACCGGCGCCATGTTTATTCTGGGCATCAGCTCTTACTATCTGCTGAAAGGCCGCGACATCGCCTTTGCCAAACGTTCCTTCGCCATCGCCGCCAGTTTCGGTCTGGCCTCCGTGCTCTCCGTTATTGTCCTGGGCGACGAATCCGGCTATGAAATGGGCGACGTACAGAAAACCAAGCTGGCCGCGATAGAAGCCGAATGGGAAACCCAGCCGGCGCCGGCCTCTTTCACGCTGATCGGCCTGCCGAATCAAGGCACCATGGAAAACGATTATGCTATTCGGATCCCCTATGTTCTTGGTTTGATCGCGACGCGTTCCACCGATAAGCAGGTGACCGGGCTGAAAGAGCTGATGGAACAGCATCAGGTGCGTATCCGCAACGGCATGAAGGCTTACCAGTTGCTGCAGGAACTGCGCGCCGGGAATACCGATCCCGCGGTTAAGGAAGCGTTTAACCAGTCGAAACAGGATCTGGGGTACGGTCTGCTGCTGAAACGCTATACGCCGCAGGTTTCCGACGCGACCGAAGCGCAAATTCAGCAGGCCACCAAGGACTCTATTCCGCGCGTGGCGCCGCTGTATATCTCTTTCCGCATTATGGTGGCGTGCGGCATCCTGATGCTGCTGATCATCGGCCTCTCTTTCTGGACCGTGCTGCGCGGCAAAATCGGCGAAAGAAAATGGCTGCACCGCGCCGCGTTGTACGGTATCCCTTTGCCGTGGATTGCGGTGGAAGCGGGCTGGTTCGTGGCCGAATACGGGCGTCAACCCTGGGCCATCGGTGAAATATTGCCGACCGCGGTCGCGACCTCGTCACTGACCGCGGGGGATATCCTGTTCTCAATGGCGCTGATTTGCGGTCTGTATACGCTATTCCTGGTGGCGGAGATGTATCTGATGTTCAAATACGCGCGTCTGGGGCCAAGCAGCCTGAAAACGGGGCGTTACCACTTTGAACAGCCGCTGACGGTTGCGCAGGAAGCACGGTAAACAGGAGTCCACTATGTTTGAATATGAAGTGTTGCGTTTTATCTGGTGGCTGTTGATCGGCATTCTGCTGATTGGTTTCGCCGTCACCGATGGTTTTGATATGGGCGTGGGGATATTGCTCCGGGTGATGGGCCGGGGCGATACCGAGCGCCGTATAATGATCAACAGCATCGCCCCGCACTGGGACGGCAACCAGGTCTGGCTGATCACCGCCGGCGGCGCGTTGTTCGCCGCCTGGCCGATGGTCTACGCCGCGGCGTTTTCCGGTTTCTACATCGCCATGATCCTGGTGCTGGCGTCGCTGTTCTTCCGCCCCGTCGGTTTTGACTATCGCTCCAAAATCGAAGATCCGCGCTGGCGCGGCATGTGGGACTGGGGCCTGTTCATCGGCAGCTTTGTGCCGCCGGTGGTGATCGGCGTGGCTTTCGGCAACCTGTTGCAGGGCGTACCCTTCCACGTCGACGAGTATCTGCGCCTGTACTATACCGGTAACTTCTTCCAGTTGCTGAACCCGTTCGGGTTGCTGACCGGCATTGTCAGCCTGACGATGATCGTGGCGCAGGGGGCGACCTATCTGATGATGCGCACCACCGGCGAGTTGCACGTGCGTTCAAAAACGGCGGCGCAACTTTCCGCGCTGGTTATGCTGGTGACTTTCGCTCTGGCGGGCGTCTGGGTGGTTTACGGCATTGACGGTTATGTGGTGACTTCCGCCATCAATACCGCGGCCGAGTCCAATCCGCTGCGTAAAGAAGTCGCCCATCAGGCGGGCGCCTGGTTGATTAACTTCAACAATCATCCGGTGCTGTGGGCTATCCCGCTGCTGGGCGTGGTATTGCCGCTGCTGACCATCGTTTTCGCCCGGCTGGAGAAAGGCGCGTTCGCGTTCCTGTTCTCATCCCTGACCATTGCGTGCGTGATTCTGACGGCGGGCGTGGCGATGTTTCCGTTCATTATGCCGTCGGTCACCGTGCCCAACGTCAGCCTGACGATGTGGGATGCGACCTCAAGCCTGCTGACCCTGAAAGTGATGACGGTGGTGGCGATTATCTTCGTCCCGATTGTGCTTTCCTATACCGCGTGGTGTTACTACAAAATGTTCGGACGGATTACCAAAGAACATATTGAGCAGAACACCCACTCGCTGTACTAAGTAAGGAGCTTAATTTATGTGGTATTTTGCCTGGATACTCGGAACGCTTCTTGCTTGCTCGCTGGGGATTATCACCGCCCTGGCGCTTGAGCAAAGCGAGGCAAGCAAAGCGGCCGACGATAAAACTCAATGAGCGATCTGGTGGATAAGCTATACCGCCTGATGGATAAGAGCCCGATTCGGGCTCTTTCCCTGATCATGGCGCTGGCGGCGGCCGGGTGTGTGTTCTGGGATCCCGCCCGCTTTGCGGCAAGAACCAGCGAATTATCGGTATGGCAGGGGCTGTTGCTGATCTGGGCGGTGTGCGCCGGCGTGGTCCACGGGGTGGGTTTTCGTCCGCGGCGATTGCGCTGGCGCGCCTTTTTCAGTCCGCTTCCGGCCTTTGTCATTCTGGTGCTCGGCCTGTATTACTTCTTCAGCTAATCCCGCCGACTATTCCATTTGGTTATGGGTTGTCTGCAACCCATAATTATTTTCTTTCCGCCGTTGCAATCCATTCCCAACCTCATTCCTCTTGCGTATAGTAACGATGTTTATAGCATTGCCGGGATGTAGAGTGAGTAAGACGTTATTCTGCTGGCCAGTTCGGGTCTACTTTGAAGATACTGATGCAGGTGGTGTTGTTTATCACGCGCGTTATGTCGCCTTTTATGAACGGGCGAGAACGGAAATGTTGCGTGAACGCAATTTTCACCAGCAGGCATTGATGAGCGAACATATTGCTTTTGCCGTTCGCCGGATGTCGGTGGAGTATTTTGCCCCCGCGCGCCTTGACGATCTGTTGGAAGTGCAAAGCGAAATCATCGCGATGCGCGGCGCTTCTCTGACTTTCTCACAGCGCATTCTCAATTCATGCGGCAGCTTGTTGAGTCAGGCTGAAGTTTTGGTCGCATGCATCGATCCACACCAAATGAAGCCAATCGCGCTTCCTAAGTCTATTGTCGCGGAGTTCAAGCAGTGACTGACATGAATGTTCTTGATTTGTTCCTGAAGGCAAGCCTTCTGGTCAAACTAATCATGCTGATTTTAATCTGTTTTTCCATTGCTTCCTGGGCGATCATCATCCAGCGCACCCGTATCCTGAATGCGGCGACGCGCGATGCTGAAGCGTTTGAAGATAAATTTTGGTCAGGTATCGAGCTGTCTCGCCTCTATCAGGAGAGTCAGACGCGTCGCGACAGTCTGACGGGAACAGAACAAATCTTCTATTCCGGGTTCAAAGAGTTTGCACGCTTGCATCGCGCCAACAACCATGCGCCGGAAGCGGTGGTGGAAGGGGCGTCGCGGGCGATGCGTATTTCCATGAACCGTGAGCTGGAGACGTTGGAAACCCATATTCCGTTTTTGGGAACCGTCGGCTCCATCAGCCCGTATATCGGCCTGTTTGGCACGGTGTGGGGGATTATGCACGCTTTCATCGCCCTGGGGGCGGTAAAGCAGGCGACGTTGCAAATGGTTGCGCCCGGCATCGCTGAGGCGTTGATTGCAACGGCGATCGGTCTGTTCGCCGCTATCCCCGCGGTTATGGCGTATAACCGCCTTAATCAGCGGGTGAACAAGCTGGAGCAGAACTATGACAACTTTATGGAAGAGTTCATCGCCATCCTGCATCGTCAAGCCTTCTCCAGCGATAACAGCAAATAATCAGGGGGGATCATGGCACGAGTACGCAGAGGCCGCCGTGAACTGAAATCCGAGATCAACATTGTTCCGCTGCTGGACGTGCTGCTGGTGCTGTTGCTGATTTTTATGGCGACGGCTCCCATCATCACCCAGAGCGTGGAGGTCGATCTGCCGGAGGCGACGGATTCAAAGACGGTTTCCAGCAGCGATAATCCTCCGGTGATCGTTGAAGTATCGGGAATAGGGCAATACAGTCTGGTAATTGAACAGAACCGGATGGAACAGCTTCCGGCGGAACAGGTGGTGGCCGAAGCGCAGGCGCAACTGGCGGCCAACCCGAAAGCGGTATTTTTGATTGGCGGCGCGAAAGATGTTCCTTATGATGAAATCATCAAGGCGCTGAACCTGCTGCATCAGGCCGGGGTCAAATCCGTTGGGCTGATGACGCAACCGATCTGAAACAGCGTGACGATCGTCGGGCATATTGTTGGCAATACTGTTTTTGGGAATCGATTGTGCTAAAAGCAACCGAACAAAACGATAAGCTGAAACGCGCCGTTATTATTTCGGTGGTTCTGCATATCTTACTGATTGCTTTGCTGATCTGGAGTTCATTCACGCAAACGATGGATGCCAGCGGAGGCGGCGGCGGTTCATCAATTGATGCCGTTATGGTCGACCCGAGCGCCGTTGTTGAACAATACAACCGCCAGCAGCAACAGCAGACCGACGCACAGCGCTCCGAGCAGTTGCGTAAAAGGCAGGCGGAGCAGCAGGCCGAAGAGCTGCAGCAGAAACAGGCGGCGGAGCAGCAGCGGCTGAAAGAGTTGGAAAAAGAGCGCCTGCAGGCGCAGGAAGAGGCTAAACGGCAGGCGCAGGAGCAGGCCCAGCAGCGTAAGCAGGCTGAAGAGGCCGCGCAGCAGGCGAAGGAACAACAGCAACAGGCCGAGGCCGCGGCGGCCAAAGCCAGGGCGGAAGCGGAACAGCAGGCGAAGGCCGCCGCCGACGCGAAGAGAAAAGCCGAAGAAGAAATTCAACGCCAAGCGGCCGCGGCTGCTGCTGCGAAGAAAAAGGCGGAAGAAGAAGCCAAGGCCGCCGCGGAAGCCGCGAAGCAGAAAGCGCAGGAGACGGCTAAAGCGGAAGCGGCAAAAGCCGCCGAGTTGGCGAAACAAAAAGCGGCCGCGGAAGCGGCGAAGCAAAAGGCGGCGGCAGAGGCCGCGAAGAAAGCCGAGGCCACCGCCGCGGCTAAAAAAGCGGCGGAAGATAAAAAGAGGGCCGCCGCGGAAGCCGCCAAACAGGAAAACAGCGTTGATGACCTGCTTGGCGGACTGGCATCGTCGAAAAACGCGCCCAAATCGGGCGGCGGCGCGCCGGCGGGAACGGGAAACAACAAGCAAAGCGGCGCATCCGGCGCGGCGCTGGACAGCTACGGCAGCCAGGTGCGCGCGGCGATTCAGAACAAGTTTTATGACTGGCAACTGTATAAAGGGCGGACCTGCACGTTGCGCATCAAACTGGCGCCGGACGGTCTGTTGGTTGATGTGAATGCCGAGGGCGGCGATCCTGCCTTGTGCCAGGCGGCGATTGCCGCGGCGAAACAGGCCAGAATTCCGAAGCCGCCAAGTTCGGATGTGTATGAGGCTTTCAAAAATGCGCCGATAGACTTTAAACCGCAGTAACCGGGCCGTTTACCGATATGGGTTTAAGATTATTACTATGGTAAACAAACCAGGTTATAGTGTTTTGTTGACATTGGTTTGTTTTTGTTAAAATTCTGCTAATTATCGCAGACGCTGCGTCTGGATAAGGGAGATTAAATGAAGCAGGTACTTAATGTCGCAGTAAGTTTTTTAATGCTGTGGGCCGTGGCGCTGCATGCGGAAGTGCGCATCGAGATCACCCAGGGGGTGGACTCGGCGCGTCCGATCGGCGTTGTTCCCTTTAAATGGGCGGGACCGGGCGCCGCGCCTGAGGATATCGGCGGCATTGTCGGCGCCGATTTACGCAACAGCGGCAAGTTCAACCCGATTGATGCCGGCCGTATGCCGCAGCAACCCGCCACCGCATCCGAAGTGACGCCGGCCGCCTGGACGGCGCTGGGCATTGACGCCGTGGTTGTCGGACAGGTGCAGCCCAGCGCCGACGGCAGCTATGTTATTTCCTACCAGCTGGTGGATACCTCCGGCAATCCGGGCAGCGTTTTGGCGCAGAACCAGTTCAAGGTCACCAGGCAGTGGCTGCGCTACGCCGCGCATACCGCCAGCGACGAGGTGTTTGAAAAACTGAGCGGCATCAAGGGCGCCTTCCGTACCCGTATCGCCTATGTGGTGCAAACCAATGGCGGCCAGTTCCCTTTTGAACTGCGCGTTGCGGACTATGACGGCCATAACCAGTTTGTGGTTCACCGTTCTCCCGAGCCGTTGATGTCTCCGGCATGGTCGCCGGACGGCAGCAAACTGGCCTATGTGACCTTTGAAAGCGGACGTTCGGCGCTGGTGGTGCAAACGCTGGCGAACGGCGCCATCCGCCAGATCGCCTCTTTCCCGCGTCACAACGGGGCGCCTTCTTTCTCTCCCGACGGCAGCAAGCTGGCGTTTGCCTTGTCGAAAAGCGGCAGCCTGAATCTGTATGTGATGAATCTGGGGTCCGGTCAAATCAGCCAGGTAACCGATGGACGCAGCAACAACACCGAACCCAGCTGGTTCCCGGATAACCAAACCCTGGCCTATACTTCGGATCAGGCCGGTCGTCCTCAGGTTTATAAAACGAATGTCAACGGCGGTTCTCCTCAGCGTCTGACTTGGGAAGGTGCCCAAAATCAGGATTCTGAAGTGAGCGCCGACGGTAAGTTTCTGGTAATGGTGAGCTCCAACGCGGGCGTTCAGCATATTGCCAAACAGGATCTGGTAACGGGCGCCGTGCAAGTATTAACGGACACGTTCCTGGACGAAACGCCAAGTATCGCGCCTAATGGCACCATGGTTATCTATAGCTCCAAACAGGGGCTGGGTTCGGTGTTACAGCTGGTTTCGACGGATGGGCGTTTCAAAGCGCGTCTTCCGGCTACTGATGGACAGGTCAAGTTCCCTGCCTGGTCGCCGTATCTATAAGTGCAGACTATGTACAATAAACTATTTAAAGGACACAAACAGATGCAATTCAATAAAGTGCTGAAAGGCCTGATGTTGGCTCTGCCGGTACTGGCAGTTGCCGCATGTAGTTCTAATAAAAATGCGGATAGCGACCAATCTTCCATCGGCGCCGGCGCCGGCGGCAGCGGCAGCGGTTTCGAGAACGGCAGTGGCTCTTCTTCCGAGCAGGCTCGTCTGCAGGTGCAGGAATTGCAGCGTAACAATATCGTTTACTTCGATCTGGACAAGTACGATATTCGCTCTGATTTCGCTCAACTGCTGGACGCGCATGCGGCATTCCTGCGCAGCAACCCGTCTTACAAAGTGACCATCGAAGGTCATGCGGATGAACGCGGTACGCCGGAATACAACATCGCTCTGGGCGAACGTCGCGCCAATGCGGTACAAATGTACCTGCAGGGTAAAGGCGTTTCTTCCGACCAAATCTCTATCGTATCTTACGGTAAAGAAAAACCAGCCGTACTGGGTCATGACGAAGCGGCCTATGCCAAAAACCGTCGTGCCGTCCTGGTATATTAAGAGAATCGCATGATCGGTAACTTCAGACGTCACTCGTTGGGTCTGTCGTTACTGGTTGGCGTAGCGGTCCTGTGGGCCGCTACTGCCCAGGCAGCGCCAATCAGTAATGCCGGCTCTGGCTCGGTTGAAGATCGAGTCACTCAATTGGAGCGTATTTCCAACGCTCACAGTCAGCTTTTAACCCAACTTCAGCAACAGCTTTCCGACACGCAGCGCGATATCGATAATTTGCGCGGGCAGATTCAGGAAAGTCAGTACCAGCTGAATCAGGTGGTCGAGCGGCAAAAACAGATTTATCAGCAAATTGATGGCTTAAGCTCATCGCCGGCCGCGTCGCCGAGCGCGCCAGCGGCGGACAGCGGCGCCGACAATAGCGCACCGGCCGGTACCGGTGATGCAAACAGCGATTACAATGAGGCCGTCGCCCTGGTGCTGGAGAAAAAACAGTACGATCAGGCCATCAGCGCATTTCAGGCTTTCGTCAAGAAATACCCGGATTCAACCTACCAGCCCAACGCCCAATATTGGCTTGGACAGTTGAATTACAACAAGGGGAAGAAAGACGATGCCGCCTACTACTTTGCCAATGTAGTAAAAAATTACCCCAAATCGCCGAAAAGCGCGGAAGCGTTGCTGAAGGTTGGGGTGATCATGCAGGAAAAAGGGCAGCTTGATAAAGCCAAAGCCGTTTACCAGCAGGTGGTAAAAGCCTATCCCAATACCGAAAGCGCGAAGCAGGCGCAAAAGCGTCTATCAGCCTCTTGATCTCCTTTCGTCAGGCACAAATGTTGCTCTTTATGAGCAATTTTTGTGCCTGAACGTGCGAAGAATAAGCAGTCGAACCGTTTTTGTGGAAAATAGGTTGCGCTGAAAATTTAAGTTAGTAATATATGCCGCCGTTGCCAAGGCATGAACGAAATGCCTGAAGCGGCATGAAATTTGGGTCGTTAGCTCAGTTGGTAGAGCAGTTGACTTTTAATCAATTGGTCGCAGGTTCGAGCCCTGCACGACCCACCAATTTCAAATTAAGAAAGTGGTTTAGAATCGTGAAGGATGAGAACCGTAAGGTTCGACAAAATCGACATCGTCGATTTTGAACAACGCGTCAAGCGTTGGCCCGAAGGGCGAGGCCGCAGGCCGAGTAATCCTGCACGACCCACCAATTTCAGCAGCAGGTTTTTCAGCAGTTCCGCATTGCGGGTCGTTAGCTCAGTTGGTAGAGCAGTTGACTTTTAATCAATTGGTCGCAGGTTCGAATCCTGCACGACCCACCAACATATATTCTTGGGACGTCTCATCGAGTCCGGGGAAGTAAGGAAACCGTATCACTGTCAACAGGATACGGTTTTTTTTCGTCTGTATGCGCCTTTCCGAGGTCGCCGGAACCCTGTGGTGTGAAATAGATATAAAGAAACGTCTCTGGACGCTCCCAGGGGCGCGTATGAAGATGAAACGTGAACATCTGGTGCCACTGTCGCCGCAGGTGCTGGCCGAGCTGGAACAACTTAAACCTTTGAGTGAGCATTCGCCATTTGTATTTCCCGGCAGGGTAAAACGCAGCCAGCCAATGCACAGCGAAACGGTCAACGAGGCGCTATGGCGAATGGGATATGGCGGTGAGGTATCACACGGATTCAGGGCGTTAGGCAGTAAATAGTAAAGAATTAGTAAATATTTAAATGGTTGTGCCGATATTTGATCAGACAGATTTTTCCGCCTGTTTCTAATGAAATCTACTGACGCTATTGATACCTCAAGGATTGGGATAGGGAAATCAACATAGCTGCGACGGCCTATGTTCAGGTGCAAAATACGTCGAGCGATACCTCAAAGGCAGTGCAATTTCACCTGCGCCCAAAGAAACGGTAAAACCGGGCATGGCCGATACTTATACCATATCCAGCCCGTTTAATGACGTAAGTTCCATGCATCTCCGCTACAAGATTGGAACTAAAGAGTGCCGATTTGATATCGAATATACGGTAGATATCGTGTTGGGAAATAAAATCCCCAAATGGACTAAAAAGGCTACGCAAAGCAATGGGGCAAGATGCAACCTCACCGTAAACGGTGTGTTAATGCCTCGACCTATGATTCAACCGTTGAACTGACCATGAGATAAATCGTCCGTTTGGCGTAATATTCAGGCGCGTCATTTTATGCGCTGGCGCGTCTGATAGCGATGAGGTATCGGTAATGAATATAAATAGCCTATCAGTGTCCACAACATCTTTCCGTTCCAGCGAAACAAACGCGACGGAAAAAGGTTCGGCCACTTCCACGAATAATCAGTCCGTTATTATTTCCGGCGAGACTGAATCAAAAGCACAAAGCGCCGTTTCTACACTCGCTCGCCAGTTGGCCGACACCTCTGTGAGAGCAGAAAACAGAGACGCCAGCCTTAGCCGTGATGAACTAGCACAAAAGGCAAAAACGTTACTTAGCCAGATCACAGGGCCGAGTTATCAGAATAATCGCGCAAAATACGATGCCGAAGTACCTGATACGGATGATCAGGCCCTATTGGAACGCGCAAAGCAGGCAACGGTTTTTGTCAATGGCTCAGGTTCAAATCCGTTCAAAGGATTAACGCGAGACCAACTGGCATTAATTATTTACGACGATAGCGGCACATTCACAGCTAATGAACGCCGTGCGGCATCGTATGAATCAGATGCGCAAGAGTACGCCTGGCGTCGCTTGGCCGTTATGAAAAGTGAGATTGAATGGAATCAAGGTGACTATAAACAGACAGAGTTTTTCAAAATGGTGCTGTATCATTATGAAGAGCTGCCATTAATTGAACAGGTGCAATACTCGGAAGAGCACACGTCGAGACTTCAATATCTTATTGAAATGGATTTTAACTTTATGACCGGTGAACCGGGAAATAACGGTAACTCGTTTATCGATCTACGTAATAATCTAGGCTTTGTTGAATAAATCGAGTTTAGATAAAACGGTCCCATATCAATCATTATCTCAGGCAATCCGCACACTTTTTGGCATCCCTGCACGCGTCATTTTGTTTAAGGCACGGATCATGCCCATAGCCTCACCAACCTGCGCATCGTAGTCACGCAGCGTTAGATGCCCACCGAACAGTTGTTTAACCCGGTACATCGCCGTTTCGGCCAACGACCGCCGGTTATAAGCCGTGTCCCATTTCCAGTAAGCATTGCTCCCGGTAAGCCTCTGCCTGGCCACCGCCTGATTTCTGTCCGCATACTCCGCTGCCCAGTAACCCGCCCGGGTTCGCGGCGGGATAAGCGCCCTGATTTTTTTTCGCCGCAGCTCGTCATGGCAAAGTTTTGTGTCATAAGCGCCATCGGCAGAGGCGACCTTAACTTTCCGGTGGGTCTGACGAATAAGTCCCGGGAATGCCTCTGCGTCAGTCACATTATTCAGGGACAGGTCAGCGCAGATAACCTCGTGAGTACCGGCGTCCACCGCCAGGTGAAGCTTCCGCCAGACGCGGCGCTTTTCCTGACTGTGTTTTTTCACCTTCCACTCCCCTTCACCGAAGACTTTTAATCCGGTGGAGTCGATAACCAGATGGGCAATTTCGCCGCGCGTGGGGGTTTTAAACGGGATGTTGACGGACTTAGCCCGCCTGCTGCCGCAGGAGTAATCTGGGCACCTGAGCGGGAGCTTCATCAGGGTAAAAATGGAATCAATAAATCCCTGCGCGGCGCGCAGCGTGAGGCGAAAAACGCGTTTGAGCATCAGTACGGTAGAAATAGCGAGCTCAGAATAACGTTGAGGACGACCACGTGAAGACGTGTTGGGCTCGTCATACCAGGCCTGAATGGACGACTCATCAAGCCAGAATGTCAGTGAGCCCCGATGGATGAGCGCCTTGTTGTAGGTAGCCCAGTTTGTGATTTTGAACTTTTGTTTTGCCACGTGATATCGCTGCAGGATCAGGAGTGTGGTGATCTGATCCTGACTACGGCCAAAAGTTCGATTTATTCAACAAAGCCCTGATGTATATGTTTTGAGGACTTTGCTGACGGTCAGTGGCTTGCGGGTTTCAACGCGCAAGCCAGCGACGTTGAAGGCGGATTTCTTGTTTACAAGCCGGTGGAGTCAACCTCCCGATGCGCGATTTTGCCCCGTGTAGTCGCTTTACAACTGACATTGACTGACTTTGCGCGTTTGCTGACGCAGGTGTAATACAGACTGCGAAGCGAGACAGCATGGTTTGCCGTGAAGACAACCAAACCGGTCATGACTGGATAGTCGTATTAGTGCTAATGTGGGTTTGTGGTAGTTTATGGAGTGACCTTATGAGCCGTCTGACTATCGATCTAACCGAGCATCAACACCAGAGCCTGAAAGCCCTGGCGGCGCTGCAAGGCAAAACAATCAAGCAATAAAAAACTGGACGTCGCCATTACCGCTCTTGCGACTGGTGATGAATCCTCAAGGACATGAGCGAACTCTGGCCGACGCTGCGTATGGCGCATTGTGAACACCATGATGTATTCTTCCTGCCGCGAGATAATGAACCAATGCTGGTTGTGGCGATTTTTCACCAACGTATGGATCTGATGGCAAGATTGGCGGAAAGACTGAATGCCTGAAAATGAATTCTCCTGACGACCCACTACCCACCGTATTCCTGATATTCCCCTCTTACCCTATTCAGCCATGACCGTTTCCCCGCTATCCGACGGTTTGCTGTATATTACGTTTCTATAGTCCCCCGTGGGAGCGTATAGCCGCCGGTATTTTTATCAGCCTGTGGGCTATATGTTACGAAGTAAACACGATAGCAGTGGTAAGGGAGTTTTATGATCGGTCCTTTGATTAATGCAGCCGCCATTATTATCGGCGGCGGGCTTGGCATCGTGCTGCGGCGTTTTATCCCGCAGCGATTGCAAGACGGGCTGCCGCCGGCATTCGCCATGGTGTCGATAGCAATGGGCGTTACGCTGGTTATTAAAGTGCAGCAGCTGCCCGCGGTGGCGCTGGCGATCATCATTGGCGTCGCGGCCGGTGAACTATTGCGTATGGAGTACGGGGTACAGAAAGCGGGGACGGCGGTGCAACGCGCGCTCAGCCGTATAGTTCCGGCGCCTGAGCACCGCCTGCCGCAGGAGGTTTACTCGCAGAATTTCACCGCGCTTATCGTGTTGTTCTGCGCCAGCGGAACCGGGGTCGTCGGGGCGCTGACCGAAGGGTTAAACGGCGACTACCAGTTGCTGATTATCAAATCCGCGCTGGATATTTTCACCGCGTTGATTTTTTCCATTACGCTGGGTTTCGCGGTCATGTCGATCGCCATCCCCCAGCTTATTGTCCAGTCGCTGCTGTTCTTTTCCGCCAAGCTGATTATGCCGTTTATGACGGTGGTCACGGCAGGCGATTTCTCCGCCTGCGGCGGCATCATCATGATTGCGGTGGGGCTGCGGATTGCGCAGATTAAGACCTTCGCCGTGGTGAACTTTCTCCCCGCGCTGTTTCTGGTCATCCCTATATCGCTGTATTGGCATCGATT
Organism: Brenneria corticis; assembly: GCF_003115855.1. Lineage (GTDB taxonomy): Bacteria > Pseudomonadota > Gammaproteobacteria > Enterobacterales > Enterobacteriaceae > Brenneria > Brenneria corticis. The sequence goes on along the minus strand of NZ_KZ819090.1, from coordinate 25,698 downwards.
CTTTGCCTGAAACCCAAATCTGGCGTTTATGACGGGCTTCCTGCCCGTCACCCTACGGGCCGTTGCTGCGCAACGTTAAAAATTGTTCCCGACAATTTTTTAATGCAATAAACAAAAAAACGATATTTATGCAAAAATAGAGCGACTTCGCGCTTTTTTTTCGCTAATTTGTTTAGGATAAAAAACACTACGGCCTGAATGGGGGGATTTTACGCTTTTCAGGCCCCTGAGTTGTCATCATGGAAATCCATAATGAGCATCCTTTTTGATAGCAATGAAACTATTTATCCCTTTCCGGCGAAGCCTAAACCGTTATCGGATGAAGCAAAGCAACGCTACCGCAGCAGAATAAAAACGTTATTGCGGCAGCGCGATGCGGTGATGGTGGCCCATTACTATACCGATCCGGAAATTCAATCCCTGGCGGAGGAAACCGGCGGCTGCGTCGCCGACTCGCTGGAGATGGCGCGCTTTGGCAGCACGCATCCCGCCTCGACGCTGTTGGTGGCGGGCGTGCGTTTTATGGGCGAAACGGCAAAGATCCTTAACCCGGAAAAAACCGTGCTGATGCCGACGCTCGAGGCCGAATGCTCGCTCGATCTCGGCTGCCCCATCGAAGCCTTCAACCGCTTTTGCGACGTGCATCCCGACCGCACCGTGGTGGTGTACGCCAATACGTCGGCGGCGGTAAAAGCGCGCGCCGACTGGGTGGTCACCTCCAGTATCGCGGTGGAGCTGATTGAACATCTGGATAGCCTGGGGGAAAAGATTATCTGGGCGCCGGATCGCCACCTGGGAAGCTATGTGCAGAAGCAAACCGGCGCCGACGTGCTGTGCTGGCAGGGAGCCTGCATCGTGCACGATGAATTTAAAACCCAGGCCTTAAGGCGTATGAAAATACTGTATCCCGACGCCGCTATTTTAGTGCATCCGGAATCGCCGCACAGCGTGGTGGAGATGGCCGATGCCGTCGGCTCCACCAGCCAGCTTATTCAGGCCGCGAAAACTCTGCCGCAGCGGGAGCTGATTGTGGCCACCGATCGCGGCATTTTCTACAAAATGCAGCAGGCGTGTCCGGGCAAAACCCTGCTGGAAGCGCCGACCGCCGGCGAAGGGGCGACCTGCCGCAGCTGCGCGCACTGCCCCTGGATGGCGATGAACGGCCTGCAGGCGATTGCCGAAGGACTGGAACAGAGCGGCGAGACGCATGAAATTCATGTCGATGCGGCACTAAGGGAAGGCGCGCTGGTTCCGCTGAATCGAATGCTTGAGTTTGCTGCTACACTGAAGTTGCGCGTACGCGGCAATGCCTGATGGATTATGGTTTTTATTTATGCTTATACATTGATATATAAAAATAACCTTGTGGATGATTATTGAGACAGGATGGCGAGATGGATTTTTTCAGTACCGGTAATATTTTGGTTCATATCCCTTTGGGGGCGGGGGGATACGATCTTTCCTGGATAGAGGCGGTCGGTACGCTATTCGGACTGCTTTGTATCTGGCTGGCAAGTCAGGAAAAAACCATTAACTATTTGTTTGGTTTGATTAATGTCACGCTGTTTGCGGTGATTTTTTTCCAGATCCAGCTCTACGCCAGTCTGCTGTTACAGATTTTCTTTTTTGCCGCCAATATTTATGGCTGGTACGCCTGGTCGCGCAAGACGGATTCGAATCAGTTGGAGCTCAAGGTCCGCTGGCTGCCGCTGCCGAAACTGCTCGGCTGGGCCGCGGTGTGCGTGGTGGCCATCGGGCTGATGACCCGCTACATCGACGCCGTATTTGCCGTGCTGACGCGTATCGCGGTCTCCGCTATGCAGGCGCTCGGACTGGGCGCGCAGATGCCGGAATTACAGCCGGATGCTTTCCCGTTCTGGGATTCCACCATGATGGTCTTGTCGATCGTCGCCATGATCCTGATGACGCGTAAATACGTGGAAAACTGGCTGCTGTGGGTGGTCATTGACGTTATCAGCGTGGTGATTTTCGCCTATCAGGGGGTTTACGCCATGGCGGTGGAATACGCCATTCTGACGCTGATCGCCTTGAACGGCTCCTGGCTGTGGATCAAAAGCGCCGGGGAAAACCGCTCCAGGCCGTTATCGCGCAGCCTGTAAGCCGAGCATAAGCTGAGAGCGCCGACCTGCAACCTTCATCCTGCGTTGGATAGCCGGATTATCCAGACTCGATCTATTTCAGCGCCCTGAAGTCGCCTGCTTGATATATAATAACCAGTCTGCACGTTGAACGGTTTTATTTTCAATCTTACGGCTATCTTGCATAGGGATGGCGCATTGAGGGCGGTGCAGAATACCGCCCTGGAATTGATGGAATGACGATGAATTACCAAAATGATGATTTAAGGATTAAAGAAATTAAGGAACTTTTGCCGCCAGTGGCGCTGCTGGAGAAATTCCCGGCCACCGACCATGCCGCAGAAACGGTATCGCTCGCGCGTTCCGCCATTCACAAAATTCTTAACCGCAATGACGACCGCCTGCTGGTGGTTATCGGCCCTTGCTCTATTCACGACCCGGAAGCCGCCAAGGAATATGCCGCCCGTCTGCTTAAGCTGCGTCATGAACTGAGTGACGATCTGGAAGTGGTGATGCGGGTTTATTTTGAAAAGCCGCGCACCACGGTCGGATGGAAAGGGTTGATTAACGATCCGCATATGGATCACAGCTTCCAGATCAATGACGGTCTGCGCATTGCCCGCCGACTGCTGCTGGATATCAATGATGCCGGCATGCCGGCCGCGGGCGAGTTTCTGGATATGATCACCCCGCAATATCTGGCGGACCTGATGAGCTGGGGCGCCATCGGCGCCCGGACCACCGAATCCCAGGTGCACCGTGAACTGGCTTCCGGCCTGTCTTGCCCGGTCGGTTTCAAGAACGGCACCGACGGCACCATCAAGGTGGCGATCGACGCGATTAACGCCGCCAGCGCGCCGCACTGCTTCCTGTCGGTCACCAAGTGGGGACATTCGGCCATCGTTAATACCAGCGGCAACCGCGATTGCCACATTATTCTGCGCGGCGGCAAAACGCCGAACTACAGCGCGGAGCACGTTAAAGAGGTGAAGAGCGGCCTGGAAAAAGCCGGGCTGTCGCCGCAGGTGATGATCGACTTCAGCCATGCGAACAGCAGCAAGCAGTTCAAAAAGCAGATGGAAGTGGGTGAAGACGTCGGCCGCCAGATCGCGCAGGGCGAAAAAGCGATTGTGGGCGTGATGGTGGAAAGCCATCTGGTGGAAGGCAGCCAGAACCTGGAAGGCGGCGAGCCGCTGGTATACGGCAAGAGCGTGACGGATGCCTGTATCGGCTGGGAAGATACCGACGTGCTGCTGCGCCGCCTGGCGGCCGCGGTGCGCGATCGCCGCAGCCAATAAGCTGAATTGCGGTCAATAAAAAACCACTTAGAAATAGTCATCCCCGCGCAGGCGGGGATCTACTTTCAGGTAGCGCGTTGATATCAGGAAGATTCCTCCTCGTGGAGGCGGGGACCGGCAGGAATGACGGATGTGGATTTGCTATTACTAACGGCTACTTCGTCAACGCTCTGAAACCCGGCGCCAGCGCCGGGTTTTTTATGACGGGCTTCCTGCCCGTCACCCTGGCGGGCCGTCGCAAGCGACGTTGAAAATCGCTCCCGGCGATTTTTTATCGGTTCAGGATACTTACTTGGCTTTACCCTGATTGGCTACCGCCGCCGCTTTAGCGGCGATTTCATCCTGGTTGCCCAGATAGTAGCGTTTGATAGGCTTGAAGTTTTCATCAAACTCATACACCAACGGCACGCCGGTCGGGATATTCAGCTCAAGAATTTCATCTTCGCCCAGGTTATCCAGGTATTTAACCAGCGCGCGCAGCGAGTTGCCGTGAGCGGCGATAACCACGCGCTCGCCGCTTTTGATGCGCGGCAGAATGGTTTCGTTCCAGTAGGGAACCACGCGCTCAATGGTCAGCGCCAGGCTTTCGGTCAGCGGCAGCTCTTTGTCGCTCAGAGAGGCGTAACGCGGGTCGTGCCCCGGGAAACGCTCGTCATCGCGAGTCAGTTCCGGCGGCGTAACCGCAAAGCCGCGACGCCACTGTTTTACCTGATCGTCGCCGTATTTCTCAGCGGTTTCCGCTTTGTTCAGCCCCTGCAGCGCGCCGTAATGACGCTCGTTCAGCTTCCAGGACTTTTCCACCGGCAGCCAGGCTTGATCCAGCTCGTCCAGTATGCTCCACAGCGTATGGATGGCGCGTTTCAGCACGGAGGTGTATGCGAAGTCAAAGGAAAAACCTTCGTCTTTAAGCAACTTGCCTGCGGCTTTCGCTTCTGTACGGCCCTTGTCGGACAGATCAACGTCGTACCAGCCGGTGAAACGGTTTTCGTTGTTCCACTGACTTTCACCGTGTCGTACCAGTACCAGCTTAGTTACAGCCATAGCTAAACTCCTTCATGTGCTAAGATTTCTGTGATAATTGGCTTCATTATAGGGGCGGACAGCGGTTATCGGCAATCGATAGTCGCCGGCAGCGTGATTTATCAGCCCGATATTTGTTCAAAATCACGCTCCGGCTTTATCGTTTCAGCTATCGCGCATCGTTCTTATGCAATAACAGATACACCGCCGGGATCACCAGCATGGAAAGCAGCGGCGCGCTGACCATTCCGCCGATCATCGGCGCGGCGATGCGCTGCATGATTTCCGAACCGCTGCCGCCGCCCCACATAATGGGCAGCAGGCCGGCCATAATCGTCGCGACGGTCATCATTTTCGGCCGCACCCGCAGTACCGCCCCTTCGTGGATGGCGTCCATCAGCTGCCGCCGTGATAACGGCTGTCCCGGCAGGCGATGTTTTTCCACCGCATGATTGAGATACAGCAGCATAATAACGCCAAATTCGGCCGAGACGCCCGCCAGGGCGATAAATCCCACCGCGCCGGCCACAGAGAGATTATAGCCGAGGATATACAGCAGCCAGACGCCGCCGATCAGCGCAAAGGGCAGGGTCGCCATAATCAGCAGGGCATCCTTGACCCGGTTAAAGGTGACGTACAGCAGCACGAAAATAATCAGCAGCGTGAAGGGAACGACAATTTTCATTTTCTCCGTCGCGCGCTCCAGATATTCGAACTGCCCCGACCAACTGAGCGAAACCCCTTCCGGCAGCGTTACCTGCTGCGCAACGACCTGCTGCATTTCCTCTACGGCCGATTTCAGATCCCGGCCGCGCAGGTCGACATAAATCCAGTCGGACAGTCGGCCGTTCTCGCTTTTCAGCATCGGCGGACCTTCACTGACGCGGATATTCGCCAGTTCGGCCAGGGTAACGCGGGCGCCGCTCTCCGTCACCACCGGCAAATCCCGCAGCTTTTCCAGCGAGTCGCGCAGTTCGCGCGGATAGCGGATATTGATGGGGTAGCGTTGGCGCCCTTCAATGGTTTCGCCGATATTCTGCCCGCCGATCAACGTCGCCACCAGCGACTGCAACTCCTCCACCGACACGCCGTAGCGGGCGGCCCGCTGGCGGTCGATATCGATATCGATATAGCGGCCGCCGGCCAGACGTTCGGCCAGGGCGGACGTCACGCCCGGCACGTTTTTCACCACCCGTTCGATTTGCGCCGCGATACGTTCGATATCCTGCAGGTTATTGCCGTTCACCTTGATGCCCACCGGGCTTTTGATGCCGGTCGCCAGCATATCCAGACGGTTGCGGATCGGCGGCACCCAGACGTTGGCGATCCCCGGCAGGCTGACGGTGGCGTCCAGCTCGGCGATCAGCTTGTCCATGGTCATTCCCGATCGCCACTGGTCGCGCGGTTTCAGGCGAATGGTGCTTTCCAGCATGGTTAGCGGCGCGGGGTCGGTGGCGGTTTCCGCTCTGCCGGCTTTACCAAAAACCGACTCGACCTCGGGAACGGTTTTGATCAGCCGGTCGGTCTGCTGCAATAGCCGCGCCGCTTCCCGGGCGGAGATACCGGGCAGGGTCGACGGCATATACAGCAGATCCCCCTCATCCAGCGGCGGCATAAATTCACTGCCGAGGCGGCTGAGGGGGAACAGGGTCAGCAGCAGTAAGGCGCCGGAAATCAGCAGGGTGGTTTTGGGGTAGCTCAGCACTTTCTGCAGCACCGGGTGATAGGCGGCGATCAGCCAGCGATTGAGCGGATTAGCCTGCTCATCGGGGATTTTCCCGCGCACGAAATAGCCCATCAGCACCGGCACCAGGGTGATCCCCAGCCCGGCGGCCACCGCCATCGCATAGGTTTTGGTGAAAGCCAGCGGGGAAAACATACGCCCCTCCTGCGCTTCCAGCGAAAATACCGGCACAAACGACAGCGTGATGATCAGCAGGCTGCAAAACAGCGCCGGGCCGACTTCGGTGGCGGCGCGCTCGGTCAGTCGCCACCAGTCCTTCTCGCGCGGCGTTTCCCCCGGGTGATCGTGACGCCACTGCTCAACCACCTTGTGCATGTTTTCTATCATGACGATGGCCGCGTCCACCATGGCGCCGATGGCGATGGCGATCCCGCCCAGCGACATGATGTTGGCGTTCACCCCCTGATAGCGCATGATAATAAACGCCCCGAGGATGCCCAACGGCAGGCTGATAATCGCCACCAGCGCCGAGCGGAAATGAAACAGAAACAGGGCGCAGATCACCGCCACCACCGCAAACTCTTCCAGTAACTTGTGACTGAGCGTTTCGATGGCGTGTTCAATCAGCTGGGAGCGGTCGTAGGTGGAGACGATTTCCACCCCGGCGGGCAGGCTTTTCTGGATTTCATTTAGCCGCGCCTTGACCGCATGCAGGGTTTCCAGGGCGTTTTTGCCATAGCGCAGCACAATGATGCCGCCCGCCACTTCCCCTTCACCATTCAGCTCGGCGATGCCCCGGCGCATTTCCGGCCCTTCCCGCAGGGTGGCGACGTCTTGCAGCAATACCGGAATGCCGTTACGCACGGTAATCACTACCTGATTGAAATCCTGCGCGCTGTGCAGATAGCCGGAGGTGCGCACCATATATTCCGCTTCCCCCAGCTCCAGCACCGAGCCGCCGCTCTCCTGATTCGCCGCCTGAATGGCGCTGATAATCTGCTGATGGGTAATATTCTGCGTGCGCATCCGCTCGGGATCGACCACCACCTGGTACTGCTTCACCATGCCGCCGACGCTGGCGACCTCGGCGACGTTAGGCACGGTTTTCAGTTCGAACCTGAGCAGCCAGTCCTGCAGGCCGCGCAGATCGGCCAGACTATGCTTACCGCTGCGGTCCACCAGGGCGTATTCATAGATCCAGCCGACGCCGGTGGCATCCGGCCCCAGCGCGGTTTTGGCTTCCGCCGGCAGGCTGGACTGCACCTGGCTGAGGTATTCCAGCACCCGGGAGCGCGCCCAGTAAGGATCGGTGCCGTCCTCGAACAGAATATAGACGTAGGCATCGCCGAACATCGAGAAGCCGCGCACCGTTTTCGCCCCCGGCACCGACAGCATGGTGGTGGTCAGCGGATAGGTAACCTGATTTTCCACCACCTGAGGGGCTTTGCCCGGATAGCTGACGCGGATGATGACCTGTACGTCGGAAAGATCGGGGAGGGCGTCCAGCGGCGTTTTCTGCAGGGAAATTACCCCCCAGGCCGCCATAAGCAACGCGGCCAGCAGCACCAGCAGCCGGTTTTTCAACGACCAGCGGATAACGTAGGCGATCATTGGTGGCCTCCATGCCCGGCGTGGGACGCGTCAAGGGGCGAGATCTGCTGAATATGAATGCCGCTGTCGTCCATGCGGAACTGGAAGCCGACCTGGCTGCCGATGCCGATACCCGGCGGCAGGCCCTCTGGCGGCAGGGTGAAATCCATGGTCATCGGCGACCAGTTAAGCGCCGGCACGGCATCATGCTCGATGGTGAGCTGATTGCCGTTGATAGCCTTGATCACCCCCTGTGTCTGATAGCCAGTCGTCGCACCGCCGCCGGCCTGCCCGTTCTCCTGCCGCTCATCGCCAAACTGGGCAAGCGAGCTGCGCAGGCTGGCCTCGGAGTCAATCAGGAACTGACCTGACGTCACGACGTTATCGCCTTCGTTCAGCCCGGCGGTGATTTCCGTCCAGTCGTTGTGGGTGATGCCGGCGGTGACGTTGCGCGGCACGAAATGGCCGTCCCCTGCGCTCAGCAATACCCGGTTGTGGCTGCCGCTCACCAGCAAGGCCTGTTGCGGTATCATCAATAGCCGTTGCGGCTGCGGGCCGGCAATCCGTACGGAGAGGTACATGCCCGGTTTTAGCTGATGCTCGGGGTTCTCCAGGATGACGCGGGCTTTCAGCGTTCTGGTGGCGCTATCCAGCACCGGCAGCAGCTCGCTGACTTTTCCGCTGAAGGTTTTCCCCGGCCAGGCGCTGCTGCTGGCGACCACCTCGCTGCCGACGCTCAACTGCGCGGCCTGGGCTTCCGGGTAATCCACTTCCACCCAGACCGGGTCCAGACTTGCCAACTCGAATAACGGCTGCGCCGGGGTGAGCTGCATCCCGGCGCGCACTTCCAGCTTATTCACGTAACCGGCCTGCGGCGCGGTAATCGTCATACGCGGCTGCGGCTTGCCGCTGCGCTCCACCTGGCGAATCACCGCTTCCGGCATAAACGACAGCGCCAGCTTTTGCCGCGCCGCCTGCGTCAGCGAAGAGTCGCCGAACTGCCGCACCGCCAGATACTCCTGCTGCGCCGCCGCCCATGCCGGGTTCCACAGCGTAGCCAGCGTTTCCCCTTGCTTCACCTGCTGTTGCGGCGCGTTCACCGCAAGCTGTTCGACAATGCCGCCGCTGGGGGCGACCAGCGTGCGCAGACCGCGTTCATTCAGCGCCACGGTGCCATAGCCCGACGTTTGCGCGTTGACGGTGCGTATTTCCGCCCGGGCGGTGCGCACCCCCAGATTCTGCTGCTGGCGGGCGCTGATGGTCACGCCGCCGTCGTCCTGCGCCTCATCGGCGTAACGCGGCACCAGCTGCATGTCCATAAACGGAGATTTACCCGGTTTATCGAAGCGTTTATCGGGTACCATCGGATCGTACCAGTACAGCACGGGACGTTCGGCCTCCGCCGGAGAGGCGGGCGCCGCCGTCCGATATTGCTGGCTGCCCCAGAAATAACCGCCGCCGACAGCGCTGACGATCGCCAGGGTAAGCAGGCCGAGAGTTAATGGCTTATTCATTGTAATGGGTTCCCCTGTGGCGTCAGATAGCGAATGGCCGCCCAAAGCTGCGCCATTTCCCGCGTGGCGTTCAGCGTGGCGATTTGGCTTTCCAGCATGGCGCGTCGCGCCTCCAGTACGTCGGCAAGGTTGCTGCCGCCGGACTGATACTGGGCCTGCATCAGCTTGTTGCGCTGCTGCTGGAGGGGAAGCACCTCATTTTTCTGGCGCAGCCAGCGTGACTGGGCCGCCTGATACTGCGCTATCAGCGTATCGAGCTGCGCCTGATGCTCCCGGCCGGTCAACAGCACTCGGTCGCGGGCCTCCTGGCTGCGGGCCACGTCGGCGGCGTAGTCTTTATCCTGCCGTTGGGATTTAAACAGCGGCAGGTCGACCGTCACCATCATGCCGGCCATATCGTCGTAGTTATCTCCGCGTTTGGCGTAATAGATCTCGACGCCCACGTCGGGGATGGCCGCCACCGCGGACTGCGCCGAGCGCGCCTGAGCCAGTTCGGATTCGCGCTGCGCCAGCTGCATTTCCGGGTGCAGGTGGATGGTTTTACTCAGTTGGTCAGGGGAGGCGGGTAAACGTTCGATGCGGGGCAGCGCGCCGCGCACGTTGATATCCGGCACGCCGGTAAGCTGCACCATTCGCGCTTTCGCTATCTGCACGTCCCGTTCGGCATCGGCCAATTTATCCTGCATCTCCGCCAGCGTCAGGCGGGCATCCAGCACGCTGCTGGCTTCTCCTCCCGCGGCGACGCCGGCTTTTTGCAATGCGATCTGCCGCTGGCTTTCGTTGACCAGCGAGCGCACGTCTTGCAGCGCCTGTCTCGACAGCGCCAGTTCCAGCCAGGCCTGAGCGGTTTCCCGTTGCAGCCGGGCGCGAATGATGTCGTGATTGCTGCGCAGGCTGTCGGCTTCCACGCGGAAAGTCCGCGCCTTGTTGTCGCGTTTGGTGCTGCTGACATAGGTTTGCATAACGCCGATACGCTGCATCGTCATGCCTTCACGCGTCAGGCGGCTGCCGTTATTGCCGCCTAACGGCAGGTTTTCCACGCCGAACTTGAGTTGCGGATCGGGGAGCTGCGTGGCGGAGTCGGCCATGTTTTGCAGCGCGCGGATCTGGTGCTGATTGGCCGACAAGTCGGCGGAATAGCGTTCCGCCGCCTGTAAAGCCTGTTCAAGGTCCAGATCCGCCGCAAAGGAGGCGACGGGCAGCCACAGCAACATCACCAGCCACGCTCTGGTTGAGAGCTGCTTGGATATGTTCATGTTCGTTCCCCGCTTATTTTTGCTGTGGCGTAATCGCGGTCAGGGTATAGCCGCCGTCGCTTTGGATAAAACTGAACGCGACGGGGGTCTCCGCCGGCAACGGCGCAAATTTGCCGGGCGGCTGCGGCAGCCGGAACGCCATGGTCATCGCCGGCCAATGCAAATCGGCGATCGGACCGTGGGCGATGGTGACGCTGTCGGCGTTCCACTGTTTAACCGTACCGCTGGCCTGATAGGTCTTGGCGGCGGTATCCGCAGGGATCGCGGCGTGGTGCTGATGGTCGTTAGCCCACAGCGGGGAAGAGACAAGCAGACAGGCGAGAAACGCCGTATGAGTGATACGCATAATAATAGCTCCATAAAAACGATGAATAACAATCAATTACGCCAGATGGCGCAGGTTGGTCATCAATAGTGGAGCTATTCTCTAAAGCGGCAGAAACGGATTTCGGCCGGGGGACCGGCGGCGGGGGGGGAAAGCCAGGCCTCGCTGGCGCAGTTTACCGCATGCGGTTGACCGGCCAGGACCAGTTCGCTGCTGACCGGAATAGCCAACAACACCTGGGAGGCATTGTCCTTCTTGATGGAGTCCGGCACGCAGTGTTTTTCGCACAGCGGCGTTTGCTGGTCGGCCGCGGGTTTCGGCAACGCATCATGGTGATGGTGAGAGGTTGTCTGTTGCAGATGCGCCTGATGCTGCATCAGCGGGGAATCAGGGCTGACGGCCAAATCGCATTGATGCCCGGCGATGGCCAGTTGCGCATTCAGAAACAGCCAGCATAACGCCAACAGCCATCCCCACCTGCCTTTGTTGCGCAGATGATGAATGAACGACGGCGATAAACGAGATGCTGACATAACGTTTCCTTACAGAGCGTTATGCCAGTGTAATCGCCGGGATTTGTGCCGGGCAAGCGCGGAATTGAAGAGATTTGTAAATTGGCGGGGCAGGGTATTTTCTGTAACGCCGGGGCGCCGGTGGAAGCGGGTCCCCGCCTACGGCCACGGGGACGACGATTCGGCAATAACGGCGGCGGCATGCCGTCGGCTATTGCGAAAAAAACTGGTAAGTCGTATCGGAGCGGTAAACCTGTCCCGGCCGCAGCCAGCAGTCTGGCTGCGGCCACTCCGGGTGGTTGGGGCTGTCCGGCAGAAATTCGCTTTCCAGCGCTATCCCGGCGTAATTTTCATAGCTGCCGCCTTCTCGCGACGGCGTGCCGGCCAGAAAGTTTCCGCTGTAGAGCTGTAAGGCGGGGGCGCTGGTAAATACGCTCATTAACACCCGCCTATCGGACGACCACAGATTCGCCGCCGGACTTTCACTGGCGCCGCAGGTGCCGTGCAACAGATAGGCATGATCGTAGCCGCTGACGGCAAGCTGATCCTGGTCGCGCAGAAAGTCCTTGGCCAGCGTTTTAGGCTGTCGGAAATCCATCCCGCCGCCCTGTACCTGAGCAAGATGGTCGCCGGGGATACCCGCGGGGTTTACCGGCAGATAATAATCCGCGAACAGTTGCAACTGATGTTGGCGTACGTCGCCCGGGCTGCCGTCAAGGTTAAAATAGGCGTGATTGGTCAGGCACACCGGACAGGGTTTCTCAGCGGTGGCCTGATAGACGATTTCCAGCGCGTTATTTTCGCTCAGCCGATAACATACCTGGGCGTTAAGCTGACCCGGATAGCCCTGATCGCCATCCGGCGAATAGAGCTGGTAGGTGACGTGCGACGCATCCTGACTGAGAGTGCGCCAGCGCCGGGTGTGGAATCCTTGCGGTCCGCCGTGCAGCTGATGCTGGTCCTGATTGGCGGCCAGGTGGAAGATCTCATCACCGCGACGGATCGTGGCGTTGGCGATACGGTTGGCGTAACGGCCGATCGATGCGCCGAGATAGGCGCTTTGTCGTGGATATTGATCCGGCGACGCGCAGCCCAGCAGCACCTCCCGGACGCCGTCCTGGATGGGAAGCTGGCAGGAAAGCCAGGTGGCGCCCCAGTCCATCAGGCAAACGCGCATACCGGCCGCATTCTGTAACCAGGTCAACTGAAACGGCCGGCCATCCGGCGCCGCGGTTTTTTCATTCAGCATCGTTTGCTCCTGTGGCTCATCAAGTTAGTCCGGGTAGCCGTTAGGATGGGCGGATTGCCAGCGCCAGGTATCCTGCGCCATCTCTTGCAGCGAACGTTTTACCCGCCAGTTCAGGTCGTCGGCGGCTTTTTGCGCATCGGCCCAGTAGGCGGCCAGATCGCCCTGACGGCGCGGGGCGAAGTGATGGGCAACCGGCTTGCCGCATGCCTGACTGAAAGCCTCAACCACCTGCAAAACGCTGTAGCCGACGCCGGCGCCCAGATTGTAAATATGCACCCCGGCGCGGTTTTGCAGCGTATTCATCGCCGCAACGTGGCCGTCGGCCAGATCGACAACGTGGATATAATCGCGCACGCCGGTGCCGTCCTCCGTCGGGTAGTCATTGCCGAAAATGGCCAGCGATTCACGGCGCCCGACCGCAACCTGGGCGATATAGGGCATCAGATTGTTGGGGATCCCCTGCGGATCTTCGCCCATTTCGCCCGAAGGATGGGCGCCGACCGGATTGAAATAGCGCAGCAGGGTAATGCTCCACTCTGGCTCCGCATGCTGCAAATCCTGTAAAATCTGCTCGACCATCAGTTTGCTGCGGCCATATGGGCTGGCGGGATGGCCCGTCGGGAAGCTCTCCTGATAGGGAATGCGCGGCTGGTCGCCGTAAACCGTGGCGGAGGAGCTGAAAATCAGATTTTTCACCCCGGCCTGCTTCATGGCTTCGACCAGCGCCAGCGTACCGTAGACGTTGTTGTCATAGTAGTCGATCGGTTTGCGGACGGATTCCCCTACGGCTTTCAAGCCGGCAAAGTGGATCACCGAATCAATGGCGTGGCGGGAAAAAATATCATTCAGCAACGCGCCGTCGCGGATGTCGCCCTGGTAAAAATCGGGAGTTTTACCCGTCAATTGCGTGATGGTTTTAACCACGCTGGCTTTGCTGTTGCATAAATTGTCGAGAATGATGGGATGATGCCCGGCGGCCAGTAACTGTACGCAGGTATGGCTGCCAATGTAACCGCTTCCACCAGTAACAAGAACGTTCATAATGACCTCTATTGTGACGTTTCAGCAAAAATAACATGGCTGGCGGCTGAAAAAGGTGATCTACAGCGAAAACAGCGTCCGTTATCGATGATTATTTTAACAAATAAACGTAAGTAAAAAGTTTAGATAGCCGCTTTTGCTACGTGGAGATTTTTTGAATGGTATCGTTATCACTACTAATATTTCCACGTACGAGCGTTATAGGATTGTGACTTTATGCCGGGAAAGCAATCGGAATCCTGAGGATCTCTATTTTTCAGCCTTTTCTCGCCGTGAAGCGGGAGGGATTTCTTCCGTTTGGTAGTCATACACCTCATCTTTGGCGACAAAGGTTAGCCGGTGGGTAATGCACTGCGGCGCGTCCTCGGCGTGGTGGGAGACGAACAGCAGTTGCGTATCGCCTTCCCCAATCAGGATATCCAGCCAGCGGCGCACCAGCTGGCGGTTAAGGGGATCCAGCCCCTGCAACGGTTCATCGAGGATCAGCAATGCCGGGTGTTTAACCAGCGCTCTGGCGATCAGCGCCAGTCGCTGTTGCCCCCAGGACAATGCCTGGAACGGCGCATCCGCGAGGGGACCGTTCAGGCCCAGCAGGGTCAGCCATTGCCCGGTCAACTGGCGCTGGCGGTCGGAAACGGCCTGATAAATGCCGATCGAATCAAAAAAGCCGGACAGGATAACGTTACGTACGCTGACGCTGACGCGATAATCAAGATGCAGGCTGCTGCTGACGTAACCGATATGCCGTTTGATATCCCAGATGGTTTCTCCGCTGCCGCGCCGGCGGCCAAACAGCGTGAGATCGTTACTGTAGCCTTGCGGGTGGTCGCCGGTAATCAGGCTCAGCAGGGTGGATTTTCCCGCGCCGTTCGGGCCGACGATCTGCCAGTGCTGGCCGGGCAGCACCTCCCAGTTCAGCCCGTGCAGTATCGGGCGATCGTTATACTGCACGACCCCGTTGCGCAGCGTGATGCGCGGTTGGTCGGCGGGAAGCCTTGCGTGCTCACGGAGATTTTCCGCTTCGGGAAGGACGCTGCCCGACAGTTTCTCGCCGTAGGCCAACTGGGCGATAAGGGCTTCCGAGAGGATCTGCTCGCGTTCTCCGATGCGGGTCAGCGTACAGTCGGCAAGAATGCCCAGGTGATTGATAAAACCAGGAATATCGTCAAACCGATTCAGTATCAGCACCAGCGTATATCCCTGGGCGGCCAGCTCGGGCAACTGCGCGGCAAGTTGCCCGCGGGAGGCGACGTCAAGCCCGTCGAAGGGTTCGTCGAGAATCAGCAGATCCGGCTGCGGCATCAGCGCCTGACACAGCATGGTCTTGCGCGTTTCGCCGGTGGAAAGATACTTGAAGCGGCGCTCCAGCAGCGGTTCAATGCCAAACTGACGGGCAAGCTGTTGACAGCGAGTCCGATCTTTTACCCTATCCTGAATCACCTCGGCGGTGGTGCGCCCGGTATCGTCTTCGTCGGCGCTCAGCATATCGGTATTATTACGCTGCCATTCCTCGGCGACCAACTGCTGCAGTTGCTCAAACGACAAGCGGACGACACGCTGAAAATCGCAGCGGCGTTCACCGCTCAGCAGCGGTAATTCGCCGGACAGCGCCCGCGCCAGCGCCGATTTCCCGCTGCCGTTTGCGCCGACAAACGCCCAGCACTGATTTTTCCTCAGCGTCAGTTCATCCAGACGCAGCATACGGGTATCACTCAGCCGGAATAACCCTTGCGATATATGTAATAACGACATTTTCTATCCTTCGTCAGCGAATCGGGCGGCAATCTGAGAATGCAGGATTTTACGGCCTGTCGGCCAAGGTTTAACAGAGCGTGGCGATAATGACTTTATCGGCGTCGAAATAAGCGCTGACATCGCCATCCTGTCTGAGCTGCTGTTGCGAGACCACCTCATTGGGGACGGTGGCGCACAGCGTTTCCCCTCCGGCCAGCGTCACCAGCACTTCGCTGTTTTCAGCGCCGGGCTGAATGTCGGCGATACGCCCATGCAGCACGTTGTCCGCTGGCGCATCCGGGGACGACCCGGCGCGTAAATTCACCCACGGCGCCTTAATCAGCGCCAGCACTTCTTTACCCGGTCGGAGCTGTAAACGTTCGGCGCTTTGCCGGGTAATCAACGCGCCGATGGTGGTTTTACCATCCGCGAGCAAAATGTCCAGATGCTGCTGCACCGGTCGATCGCTGCGGGCTAGCACGGTGCCAAAAAACTGATTTCTGGCGCTGGTTTGTAGAGAAAAACGGGCGATGGCGGCCAGCAGGCTATCCAGCGGCAAACTGTCTTCCTGCAGGACATTGAAGGCTTTTTGCTGAATTTGCCCCAGCAGGTCATAAAGCTGAATCAGCCGTTCGCCATAGCCTGTTATGCGGGCGCCGCCGCCGCCTTTTCCGCCGGTCATGCGCTCAACCAGGGTTTGCTCGGCCAGCTGATTCATTTCGTTGATGGCGTCCCAGGCGCTTTTATAGCTGATCCCGGCCATTTTGGCTCCCTGACTGATTGATCCGCTATGACGAACCTGTTTCAGCAATTCGATGCGGCGCGGATCGGCAAATAGACGCTGCTGGAGTTTCAGGGTAAGGAGGATTTCAGCTTGCATGGCTAAGGGCCCGGGTAAGTGATGCCTGGTTTTAATGGTTTGTATTGTCGCCATTTTCTTCATCAGGGGCAAATCGCACAAATGGCAGCGCTATTTTCTCTTGTTGAGGTACACTCCTGATCGAAGATTATGATAGCTTACGGTGAAACCGTTCGTTGAGTAAGCGACTGAAGTAACGGTAGCCGTTCGATAAGTGAGGTAAGCATGTTGGATTTATTAATAAGCCTGCTGTTTGCAATCGCCATGGTACCGGTGATGATGGCGATTATTCTGGGCGCCATTTACGGTCTGGGCGAAGTGTTTAACGTTATTTCCAAAATTGGTCATACCGAAGAGCACAAGGCTAAAAAGCAGTATTGATTTCAGGCTTTGACAAAGTTCAGCGCCTTGCCGTTACGACCCCCTCCCGGCCTCCCCCTTGTCAGGGGGAGGAGCTATAATCGTTGCTCCCTCCCTTGTCAGGGGGAGGAGACCAAACTCCCTCCCCTGCGAAGGGAAGGGTTGGGGTGGGGTCCGCCCCCCCTCCATTGATTTACTTTCGATCCCTCGATTCTGACGCCCGGCACGCCGCCGGGCGCTTTTCCTGATGTTTGCGCAAATTGCCGTTAAACCACATGGACACTGGTGGAATTATCGTTATATCATCAATTACACAACGGTGATGGTCGGGAGATAGAAATGAAACGGCAATGGTTGAAAGGGTTGGCGGCGCTGGTGCTCAGCGCAGGCATGGCGGTTCCGGCAATGGCGGCGGAAGAAAAGGTGACGGTATTCGCCGCGGCGTCGCTGACTAACGCGCTGCAAGAGATTGCGGCACAGTATCAGAAAGAGCAAAACGTTGCGGTTGTCGCTTCATTTGCATCATCGTCAACCCTGGCCCGGCAGATTGAGCAGGGGGCGCCGGCGGAGCTGTTTATCTCCGCCGATCAGCAGTGGATGGATTATGTTCAGGATAAAAATCTGATCGACGCGGATAGCCGCCATACGCTGTTAGGTAATGAACTGGTGGTGATTGCTCCCAAGAGCAGTCAGCAAAAAGAGATCGCCATCAATGATAAAACCGACTGGAAAAGCCTGCTGCAAGGCGGGCGTCTGGCGGTTGGCGACCCGGACCACGTTCCGGCCGGCATCTATGCCAAAGAAGCGCTGCAAAACCTGAAGGCGTGGGATGAACTTTCTCCTCTGATGGCGCGGGCGAATAGCGTACGCGCCGCCATGGCGCTGGTTGAACGCGAAGAGGCGCCCTTGGGTATCGTGTATGGTTCCGACGCGATCGCCAGTAATAAAGTCAAGGTTGTCGGGCAATTCCCGGCCGGCAGCCATAAACCGGTGGAATACCCGGTGGCGATAGTAAAAGATCGTCAAAACCCGGCGGTCAGCGCCTTTTACGCCTATCTGAAAACGCCGCAGGCCGCCGCGGTGTTTAAACGCTATGGATTTACCCCCCGTTAATGATGTTAAGCGACTACGAGTGGCAGGCGGTTGAGCTGAGCCTCAAGGTTTCGGTTGTGGCGGTGATTTGCAGCCTGCCGCTGGGGATACTGATGGCGTGGATTCTGGTGCGCTGCCGGTTTCCCGGTAAATCCCTGCTGGATAGCGTAATCCATCTGCCGCTGGTGTTGCCGCCGGTGGTCATCGGTTATCTATTGCTGGTGGCGATGGGGCGCCGGGGGGTGATTGGCGTCTGGCTGTATGACTGGTTTGGTTTCAGCTTCAGTTTCAGCTGGCGCGGCGCGGCGCTGGCGTCGGCGATTGTCGCTTTTCCCCTGATGGTCAGAGCGATACGTTTGTCGCTGGAAGCGGTGGACCGGCGTCTTGAGCAGGCGGCGCGCACGCTGGGCGCCGCGCCTTGGCGGGTATTTCTCACCATTACCCTGCCGCTCTCTTTTCCCGGCATTGTGGTCGGCACGGTTCTGGCTTTCGCCCGCTCTCTGGGCGAGTTCGGCGCCACCATCACTTTTGTTTCCAATATTCCGGGGGAGACGCGAACCATCCCGCTGGCGATGTATACGCTGATCGAAACGCCCGGCGCGGAATCCGCCGCCGCGCGGCTGTGCGTTATCGCGATTGCGCTCTCGCTGGTGTCGTTATTATTGTCGGAATGGCTGACGCGCTGGAGCCGTAAGCGGTTGGGGGAATAATGCTGCAACTCGATTTTAACCAGCAGCTTGGCGATCTGAAGCTCAGCGTTAAAGAGGATTTACCCGCCAGCGGCATTACCGCCGTTTTTGGCGTCTCCGGCGCGGGGAAAACGTCGTTAATCAATGCCATTGTCGGCTTAACCCGGCTCGACTCGGGGCGTATCCTGCTTAACGATCGCGTGTTGGCGGATACCGGGCAGGGAATTTTCCTGCCGCCGGAAAAGCGTCATATCGGCTATGTTTTTCAGGATGCGCGCCTTTTCCCTCACTATCGCGTACGCGGTAATCTGCGTTATGGCATGGCCGCGGCCATGGGCAAACAGTTTGATGATATTGTCGCGCTGTTGGGAATCGCACCGCTGCTCAATCGCTATCCGCTGACGTTATCCGGCGGTGAAAAGCAGCGCGTGGCGATCGGCCGCGCATTATTGACCGCTCCCCAACTGCTGCTGATGGATGAGCCGCTGGCCTCCCTCGATCTGCCGCGCAAGCGCGAGCTGCTGCCTTATCTGGAGCGGCTGGCGAAAGAAGTGAATATTCCCATTCTGTATGTCAGCCACAGCATGGAGGAAATTCTGCGGCTGGCGGATCGGGTGCTGGTGCTGGACCGGGGCAAAGTAAAAGCGCAGGGTCTGCTGGAGGAGGTCTGGGCCAGCAGCGCGTTACGTCCCTGGCTGCCGCGGGAAGAGCAGAGCAGCATACTCAATGTGCGCGTGCTGGATCACCATGACCGCTACGCGATGACGGCGCTGTCGCTGGGCGACCGGCGCCTGTGGGTGGGGAAGGTTGACGCGCCGGTTAATACGCCGCTGCGCATCCGTATTAACGCCGCGGATGTGTCGCTGGTGCTCCAGCCGCCGCAGGTGAGCAGCATCCGCAATATACTGCCGGCCAGGGTGGTGGAGTGTATTGAGGTCGAGGATCAAATCGAGGTGAAGCTCGCCGTCGGCGAGCAAATCCTGTGGGCGAGAATTACCCCCTGGGCGCGGGACGATCTGGCGCTGCGCCCGAATCTGACGCTCTATGCGCAGGTAAAAAGCGTGTCGATCACCCCCTGAAGACGCGGTATCCGCCAGGGCAGGAGTCCTGCCCGCGGCCCTGCGGGCCGCCGCAAGCGGCGTTAAAAAACGCTCTTGGAGATTTACAAAATTTATGGAGGACTATTCCAAAGTTCACAATAAGCCCAACGCCTAGGATGGCTATCAGGCTGTTATCGATAGTAACCTCATCCCGATTCTGGAGCGGATGCAAGTCATAGACATGGACGTACAGAGGCCGCATGTGGCGGCAATGTTGAAGAATATTGCCCACAACTTCGTCAAGCGAACCGTACCCTTAGCGTTTTACGCAATCTGTCCAAAGTGTGGGGCTATCGTCCCGATGGCGCAAATCCGTGCGCAAGACAGCCGAACGGGTGGTCGGCGTAAGGCTATCACGGTGACACAATAAGTTCAGGGAGGAGCCGTATGATCAAACGTAAGGCATCCGTTACTCACGCCGAATCATCGGCTTTGCTAGGCGATATTCGAACACTGATCGCAACATCGCGTCAGCGCGCTGTTTCGGCCGTTAATGCCGAACTGACTCTGTTATTCTGGCGCATTGGATATCGTATTCACATGGAGATTCTGGCGGGCCAGCGAGCTGACTATGGGGCAGAAATCGTACCAGCCCTGGCGACTCAGTTGGTTCACGACTACGGTCGCGGATTCGCGGAGAAGAACTTGCGCCGGATGGTCAAATTCGCGACTGTCTTTTCGGACGAACAAATTGTCGCGACATTGTCGCGACAATTGAGCTGGTCTCATTTTGTCCTGTTGCTACCGCTTAAAGAGTCTATGCAGCGGGAATACTACGCACACATGGCTAGCACCGAACGCTGGAGTGTACGAACGTTACGTGAGCGTATTGACTCAATGCTCTACGAGCGTACGGCGCTGTCACTGCAACCGGATGAATTAATCGCACAGGAATTGGCAACGCTGCACGATGACCAGCGAATGTCGCCAGCGTTGGTCATGCGCGATCCCTATATCCTCGATTTCCTGGGACTGCGTGATAGCTGGCAGGAACACGATCTTGAAGGGGCAATTGTCCGGGAAATGGAGTCCTTTCTGTTGGAGCTTGGCGTCGGATTTACTTTCGTCGCCCGTCAGAAACGCATCCAGATCGACAACGAGGACTTCCATCTAGACCTTTTGTTTTACAACCGTAAGCTGCGGCGTCTGGTCGCGGTTGAATTGAAAGTGGGTGAGTTCAAGGCCGCCTACAAGGGACAGATGGAGCTTTACCTGCGCTGGCTGGATAAATACGAACGTGAGCCACAGGAAGCGCCGCCTTTAGGCATCATTCTTTGTACCGGGAAGAAATCCGAGCAGATTGAACTGCTGGAACTGAACAAGTCAGGTATCCACGTCGCTGAATACCTGACAAGCCTGCCGCCGCGAGCTGTTCTGGTGAAGCGGTTGCAACAGGCAACCCGGCGGGCGCAGTTACAAATCGAGCAGAATAAAAACAAATAACGGGAAAAATCGCCGCTGGCGTTTTTTTATCTCAGCACTCTGCTATGGATCACCTCGGCGATGCCGGGCTCTTCGTTATGGCCGATAACCAGATCGGCGCAGGCTTTGATTTCATCCGCGCTGTTGCCCATCGCCACGCCGAGTCCGGCGCTCTTAAGCATGCTGAGATCGTTAAAGTTATCGCCAAAGGCGACAACCTCCTGCATGCGTATGCCTTGCTCTTCAACCCATTGGCGCAGCAGCTTACCCTTGCTATTGCCGGTTTGCGCGATGTCCACCTGATCCTGCCACGACCACTCGCAGGCTAAACCGAGTTCTTGCTCCACGGCGCCGGAGAAATCGTTTAAGGTAGGGATATCCGCGTGGTGGGTGGCGAACTTCCAGATGGCGTGCGATAAATCCGCCTGTTGCGCCAAATCCCCGACCTGTATGAACGACGGGCGCTGCAGTTCCGGCAATGAAGCGGCCCAGGCCTGGGTGCGGGTAACATGTCCGGTCGGATGCTGGTAATACATGGCGTCATCGGCGTACATCAGACCGTGGATGGCGAATTTTTGCAGCAGCGCCAGTACGCTTCGCGCCTGATCGGCGGAAAGCGGGCTGGTATGAGACGCCTGACCCGACAGATAGTCGTACACGTAGGTCCCGTTGCAGCAGATGGCGGGGGTATCGAGTTGCAGCGCCTGGTAAAAAGGATGGATCGCCGAATGATGGCGGCCGGTAACGATAACCACTTTGATACCTTGCTGGCGCGCCAGCGCTAATGCGGCAAGTGATTCCGGCAAGATTCTTTTCTGTCGATCCAGAAGCGTTCCGTCGAGATCGAGCGCAATTACACGATAGGCCATAGTAGTCTCGTAAAGTGGTTGTAGAATAAAGGTATGGGCAATGATGGTACACCGTAAGTCAGGTTGCGCAAAATATGAGAAAGATGACTCATCTCTGCTTTTGATAAAAATTCTACGTATGCCTGAGCAGTAAAATTCGCATGAATGTAAAGGAGAATAGGATGCAGCAAGTAGTTTATGTCGCCAGTCCGGAGAGCCAGCAGATCCATGTGTGGCAACTTGGCGCCCGCGGCGAACTGACGTTATTACAGGTGGTTGAAGCGCCCGGACAGGTACAGCCGATGGTGATTGCGCCCGATAGACGTCATTTGTACGTGGGCGTGCGTCCGGCGTTTCGCGTTATCAGTTACCGTATTGATAACAAGGGCCTGTTGACCGAGGCCGGGTCGGCGCCGTTACCCGGCAGCCCCACGCACCTCTCTACCGATCGCCAGGGGCGTTTCCTGTTCAGCGCCTCCTACAGCGGCGCCAGCGTCAGCGTTAGTCCGATCGATGAAAACGGTCTGGCGGGCGCGCCGATCCAGCAGTTGGACGGTCTGGAAGGCTGTCATTCCACCAATATCGACCCGACCAATACGCTGGTGTGGGCGCCCTGTCTGAAAGAAGATCGTATTCGTCTGTATGATTTGAGCGCCGCGGGTGAACTGAGTGCGCATCAGCCGGCGGATTTGACCACCGTCGCCGGCGCCGGACCGCGTCATATGGCGTTCCATCCCAATCAGCGTTTCGTCTACTGCGTGAACGAGCTGAACAGCTCGGTGGATGTTTACCAGCTTAACGCGCCGGACGGCAAGCCGCGGCGGGTTCAGTCGCTGGATGCGATGCCCGCCGATTTCGCCGATACGCGCTGGGCGGCGGATATCCATATTACGCCGGACGGCCGCTTTCTTTACACCAGCGACCGCACCGCCAGCCTGTTAAGCATTTTCCAGGTATCGGAAGACGGCAGCGTGCTGTCTTTAAGCGGGCATCAGCCGACGGAGACGCAACCGCGCGGTTTCAATATTGACCATCGCGGTGAATTCCTGATTTCCGCCGGACAGAAATCCCAGCATATCGAGGTGTATCGTATTAACGCCGCGGACGGCGCATTACAGCCGTTGGCGCGTTATGCGGTAGGGCAGGGACCGATGTGGGTCAGCATTCTGGCGCTGGGCTGAGCCCAATGGCAATCATGTTATCCGCGGCGAAGATTATCACCGGTCATCTCCTGCGAGTATTACCACCGTCGTCCCCGCGCAGGCGGGGATCCTCTTCATACCGCTCTGCGGTATCCGACATAGCCGCTATCCGCAGTCGTCCGGTCAGCCGCGATACTCGATGATCGACAGGCCCGCGTTGTAGTCGGTGCTGTAGATAATGCCCTCGGCATCGACAAACACATCGCAGGACTGGATAACCCGCGGCCGGCCGGGGCGTTTGTCGACCATTTTCTGCGGCGCCGCCGGCACCAGCGCGCCGGTTTCCTTCGGCTGATAAGGGTTGCTGATATCGTAAGCCCGGATGCCGGCGTTCTGATAGGTGGCGAAAATCAGCGCTGAGCTGATAAAGCTCCCCGGCCGGTTTTCATGCAGGTTATGCGGACCGAAGTGGGCGCCTTTTTTCACATAATCCGTTTCGTTGGGCTGCGGGAAGGTGGCGATGCTGACCGGATTGCGCGGTTCCCGAATATCAAACACCCAGATAAGCTTCTCGCCGTCTTCCTGATTGTCCAGCACCGCCTCGTCCAGCACGATAAGCAGGTCGCGATCCGGCAGCGGCAGCGCGGTGTGCGTGCCGCCGCCGAATGGCGGACTCCAGTTGCGGTGGCTGATAAGCGTGGGATGACGGCGATCGCTGACGTCCAGCAATGTTAATCCGCCGTCGCGCCAGCTGCCGTAGGCGGTATCGCCGCTGATAATGGCATGGTGCAGCGCATAGCGTTTTCCTTCCGGCCAGCTCGCGGTTTCGCCGCCGGCGGTATGCATGCCGGGCAGCCAGTAGCGCCCGGCGACCTCCGGACGGCGCGGATCGGCCAGGTCGATGGTGAGGAAAATGTAGTCGCTGTAGCCGTCCAGCAGCGCGGAAACATAGGCCCAGCGGCCGCCGACGTACCAGATGCGGTGGATGCCGATGCCGTCCAGCGGCAGAAAGCTGATTTCGCGCGGCGTATCCGGCGTGGAAATATCAAAGATGCGCAGCCCGGCGCTCCAGCTTTTGCCCTGCTGTTTGGTGCTTACCGTCTCGGCGACCGAACGGGTGTAGTAAACTTTCTCTTCGGCGAAGCTGGCATCCGCGAACAGATCCCGCGCGTTGACCACCAGCAGTAAATCATCGTGCGCCTGCAGGTGTATGTTCCAGGTTCCGGGCGGCGCGGCGATAAAGCCGGCCGGCCGGGGATTTTTGGCATCACGGACGTCAACGATGGATACGCCCTGCGAAACCATATGTCCGATATAGGCGTAGCCGCGATGGACCATGACTTGCACGCCATCGGGTCTGCCGCCCTGGTCGCTGTGTCCGATCAGCCGCATATTGCGGCTGTAGTCCGGCGTCGGCAGGGGTTGTGATGCCATCGGTGGTCTCCGTCGTTATTTAGCCTTGGCCTGGGCTTCCAGCGTGGCGAACCACGGGGCGATAAAATCATCGGTCTGGCCCCAGCCGGGAATGATTTTGCTCAGTCCGGCCACGTTTACCGGGCCCGGCTGACTGGCCAACAGCGCCTGAGGGATCACCGCGGCTTTGAATTCATAGGTGGCCGGCGTCGGTTCTCCGGCGATTTTATTGGCCACCAGGCGCAGGTTGACTTTGCCGATCAGTTTGGGATCGACCGCCACGCTCACTTTCCACGGACTGTTGGCTTCGCGCATCAGCTGCAGGTCCTGATTCGAGATATCGATGCTGTAGATTTTGATTTCGCTGCGACCGTTTTCTTTCAGCGCCTTATAAGCCCCCTGGGTGAATGCGTCCCATGAGCCCCAGATGGCGTCAATCTTGCCTTTCGGGTATTTCGCCAGCACCGCGCCGACCTTGTTGGCGGTGTCGCCCTGCACGTCCGACGATACCGCGCCGATGGATTCCAGCTCTTTGATGCCGGGATTTTCCTTAAGGAGCTGCTGATAGGCGATCTGGCGGCGTTCCATCGGCGGGAAACCGGCTACCCAGAGTTTGATGATGTTGGCTTTGCCGTTGAAGTCCTTGACCAACTGACCGAACGACCCGTGGGTGAGGGATGCGTCATCCTGCTGAGAGACGGTCACGCCGGGGATTTCGCCGTTGACGGCGGTATCAAACACCGAAACCGCGATGCCGCTGTCGACGATGCGTTTGATCAAATCGGTGGAGTAGGGGTCGCGTCCCTGGGACAGAATGATGCCGTCGTATTTCTGACTGATGGCCTGATTGACGAAATCCTGAAAGCGGGCGTCGTCGCCGTTGCTCAGAAAGGTGCTGACCTTGAAGCCCAGCTTTTTACCCTCTTCGAGCACGCCGGAAATAAACTGCGTGGTGTTGTCGTCAGACCCCAGATTACGAATAACCGCGATACGCACCGGGCCGTCACGCTGCGCCAGCGCCTGCGGGAGTGGCGCAACGGCGGCGGTCTCGGCGGCGAATACCGGGAAAGCGGTCGCCAGACTTAGCGCGAGCAGTGCAGGGGTAAATTTTTTCATTATCGGCTCCATGTGTATCAGCAATGTAGTGGGCGACAGTTTTATAGCTGTCTTTATGTCTGGATGTCTGTTCCGCGACGATAGCGCATCATAACCGCTATGTTATAGGGGAGGAATGGGGCGGCGTTATGACTTTTGGGCGTAAGTTATAACCTTTGGTTTGTTTGGCTGAGCAAGTAAACTCCTCCCCCTGGCAAGGGGGAGGCCGGGAGGATGTAGTAACAGGCGTCGCTGGAGCGGTGATTTCACCCCACCCTAACCCTCCCCTTCGCAGGGGCTGTCTCTTAGGCACATATTTACTGTTAACGGTATATGTGAGTTCAGCGCTATTTCGT
>NZ_KZ819089.1:0-86775 GCF_003115855.1 Brenneria corticis | reverse complement strand
AAAGAACCAAGAATGAACCCAAGACCAGAATACACATGGCCTCTAGAGGGTTCCTTGGATTTGTGTATAGAGACAGCCGGCGAAGGGGAGGAGGCCGGGACGCGCTAATCCTGGCTTAGCGTCGCCACCATCACCGCTTTAATGGTGTGCATGCGGTTTTCCGCCTGATCGAACACGATGCTGTGCGCGGATTCGAACACCTCGTCCGTGACTTCCATTCCGCCCTGTAGTCCGTACTGCTCGGCCATCTGTTTGCCGAGCGTGGTCTGGTCGTCATGGAACGCCGGCAGGCAGTGCAGGAATTTCACCTGGGGATTACCAGTGGCGGCGATCATCGCCATATTCACCTGATAAGGTTTCAGCAGCGTAATGCGCTGCCGCCAGGTCTCCTTGGGTTCGCCCATGGAGACCCACACGTCGCTATAGATATAGTCGACCCCCGCCACGCCCGCGGCGATATCTTCCGTCAGCGTAATGCTGCCGCCGGTCCGTTTGGCCGCCGCCTGGCATTCCGCCACCAGTCCCGCTTCCGGCCAGCAGGCTTCAGGCGCCACCAGCCGCAAATCCAGCCCGGTGAGAGCGGCCGCCTCCAGCATGGTATTGCCCATATTGTTGCGGGCGTCGCCCACATAGGCGAGCTTAATGGAGGACAGCGCCCTGGCGGGTGAATGCTCCTGCATGGTCAGTAAATCCGCCAGCAGCTGCGTCGGGTGGAATTCGTCCGTCAGCCCGTTCCACACCGGGACGCCGGCATACTGCGCCAGCGTTTCCACGATCTGCTGACCGTAGCCGCGATACTGAATGCCGTCGTACATGCGGCCCAGAACGCGCGCGGTATCCTTGATGGACTCCTTATGCCCGATTTGACTGCCGCTGGGCGCCAGGTAGGTCACCTGCGCCCCCTGGTCGTACGCAGCAACTTCGAAAGAGCAACGAGTGCGGGTCGAATCTTTTTCGAAGATGAGTGCGATGTTTTTGCCTGACAGGCGGCGGACTTCGGCGCCGCTTTTTTTATCGGCTTTCAGCTGCGCCGACAGGGCTAACAGCGCGGTAATTTCTACTGGCGTAAAATCCATTAATCTTAAAAAATGACGCTTGTAAAACGGGTTCATGAGGCATATCTCCATGCGGCTCAACGCTAAATGTTGAATTAAAATTCACTTTATATGTGTAATTATTCAATTTCAAGTGTCGGCGGCAAACTTTATGGTGGAGACGGCCGCGACGCTGTGGGAGAATGACGCAATATTACGCCGATTAATGAGGATAGAGGCATGGCCAACCGCGAATTGCTGGAAGAACAACGTGAAGAGACGCGCCTGATCATCGAAGAGCTGCTGGATGACGGCAGCGACCCGGATGCGCTCTATACCATCGAGCACCATTTCTCCGCCGAGAAGTTCGAAGTGCTGGAAAAGGTCGCCGTGGAAGCGTTCAAACTGGGTTACGAAGTGACGGATGCGGAAGAGCTTGAAGTGGAAGACGGGATTTTACTGATGTGCTGCGACGCCATCAGCGAAGTGGCGTTGAACGCGGAGCTGATCGACGCGCAGGTGGAACAGCTTTTGACGCTGGCCGAGCGTTATGGCGTTAACTATGACGGCTGGGGCACCTATTTTGAGGATCCCGACGGCGAAGACGGCGAAGAAGGAGCCGACGAGGATTTCTACGACGAAGATGACGACGGAAAACGTCATTAATCGCCGCGTTTCGCTTTATGCAATACCGCGGGGGTGAAGACGCCCGCGGGCCGCGCCTCCCTCCCGGCGCGGTCGGAAAGCCGGCCGCTGACTACAGCACTTTCAGCATGGTGACTTCGCAATCGGTATGGCCGGTATGGCCCATGGAGTGGGGAATATGTTCAAACCCCAGTGATTCATACAGCCGGATGGCGCTGGTCAAGTGGCCGGTGGTTTCCAGATAGCAGCGGCGAAAACCCCGCCGGCGGGCGAAATCCAGCGCCTGTACGGCTAACTGCCTGGCCAGGCCTCTGCCGCGCAGAATCGGCAGAAAATACATTTTCTGTAATTCGCATACGTCCTCATCGCCCGCCGTCAACGGCGCGATGCCGCCGCCGCCGACGACGTCCCCCAGGTGCTCAATCACCCAATAGGCGCTGTCCGGCCGATTGTACAGCTCAAACAGGTGGTCCAGATCGGGGTCGGATACCGTGTAGCCTTTGTCGGCCGTCAAACCGAATTCGGCGGAAACACGGCGGATAACGCGGGCGATAGCGGCGTTGTCTTGCGCGGTGATCGGGCGCATCAAAAGGTCGACGGGGATTGCGGTTGTCATGGTGCTCGCTCTTGCTTTTCACGCTATTGGGAAATCGAAACGGTTTCGGCCCGATTGTAATACCATTTTACGCCGTAATGAAATTTAGTCGCCGCAATTACCCGCCTGATCCCGGTATTGCGCTGCGGCTATATGCGTTGCGGTAACGTTAAGCCGTTATGTCGCTCAGTCCCCGGCGGGCATAAATTCCGGCGATTTCTCTGCGCCAAGTCATAATTCCAGAAACGATAATGAGTATTATTTGGGCGATCGCCCGTAAAATAGCGGGCGCTTTTACATGACTTTTTTGCGCTTCGGCGCTTTTTTGGTAAACGGATTATTACTATGCCTGAATTGAAAGATGCTGTTTATGGCGGAAAACGTCAATCCCGCCGGCTCCTTACCTCATTGTTGCTCTGCCTCTCTTCCCTGGTCGCCGCGCCGCTTGGCGCTCAGCAGCCCCAATCCCTGACCTTCGCCAATTTCCGCGACACCCGCGATCTCAACCCGCATATCTACTCCGGCGAGATCTGGGCGCAGAACATGCTGTATGAATCATTGGTGAAAGTGACGCCGCAGGGCATTGAGCCCTGGCTGGCTGAAAAATGGGAAACCTCGGCGGACGGCAAGGTGTATACCTTTACGCTGCGCTCCGCCGTGAAATTCAGCGACGGGACCGCGTTCAACGCCCAAACGGCGAAACAGAACATTGATGCGATACTGGCTAACCGCGAACGGCATGGCTGGCTGGAGATGGTGCGCATTATCGACA
Source organism: Brenneria corticis (assembly GCF_003115855.1). Classification (GTDB taxonomy): domain Bacteria; phylum Pseudomonadota; class Gammaproteobacteria; order Enterobacterales; family Enterobacteriaceae; genus Brenneria; species Brenneria corticis. Next base: position 83,729 of record NZ_KZ819089.1, on the reverse strand, counting down.
AGGTGGAAGCGCTGGATGAACGCCGCCTGCGCTTTACGTTGAAAGAGCCCTATTACCCCTTTTTGATCGAGCTGGCGGTTACCCGGCCGATGCGCTTTATTTCACCCGCCGCAATGAAAGAGGGGGGAACGAAGCAGGGGGTTAACGGCTATATCGGCACCGGCCCTTACGTGCTGAGCGAGCATAAAACCGACGAGTACGCGATATTCACCCTCAATCCGCTCTACTGGGGTGAAAAGCCGAAGCTGGAAAAAGTGGTGATGAAGGTCATTCCCGATACGCAAACCCGTTTGCTGGCCTTGCAGAAGGGGGAGATCGAGCTGATCTACGGTAAAAACATGATCGATGCCGATGCGTTCGCCCAACTGGGTAAAGATAAAAAATTCGCTACGAAACTATCTGAGCCGGTTTCGACCCGCATGTTGTTGATTAATACGACAGCGGAAAACCTGAAAGATGTGCGCGTGCGTCAGGCGTTGCAGCACGCGGTGAATAAAGTCGATATCGCCGAAGGGATTTTTAACGGCAGCGAAGTGCCGGCGGATACCCTGCTGGCGAAAAACGTGCCGTACAGCAATATCGATCTGCAACCCTACGCCTACGACCTTGAGCAGGCTAAAAAGCTGCTGGATGCGGCGGGCTGGCAGCAGAAACGCGGGCAGACCTGGCGCCAGAAAGAGGGTAAGCCGTTATCCATCAGCATTTATTACGACAGCAACACCGCCTCGCAGAAAGTCATCGCCGAGTATCTGCAAAGCGAGTTCGCCGAGCTGGGCATCGAGCTCAGGCTGTATGGCGAAGAGGAACAGGCTTATCGCGACCGGCAGAAAGCCGGCAGCTTCGATATCGTGTTTAATATTTCCTGGGGCACGCCTTACGATCCGCAGTCATTCCTCTCCGGCATGAAACTGCCGGTCTACGGCGACTACGCGGCTCAGCAGGGGCTGGCGCAGAAAAAGCGGATCGACGGCAGCATTGCGCACGCGCTGGTCACCACCGATGAAAAGGAACGTCAGGAATTATATCGCTATGTACTGACCACCTTGCATGAAGAAGCGGTTTATATTCCGCTGACCTATGAACGTAACCGGGCGGTGTACGTGAAGAGCCTGCAAGGGGTGGATTTCAATCCATCGCAATTTGAGATCCCGTTTGATCGCATGTATCGCGATTAACCGGCGGGTAAGCGGTCTGACAAGCCAGTGAAAGTATAGGTTGCCGTGTGAAAAGATATCTCCGTCGCCGTTTGCTGCTGACGTTGCCGATTTTGCTGGGGATCTCGTTCCTCTCTTTTTTGTTATTGAATCTGGTGCCGGCGGACCCGGCGGAAGTCGCTCTGCGGGTGAATGAAATCATCCCGACGCCGGAGTCCATCGCGCAGATGCGCCTGCAGCTGGGGCTGGATCGCCCCTTCCCGCTGCGCTATCTCTACTGGCTGTATGACGCCGCGCGGCTGGATTTTGGCTATTCCTACGTCAACAACCGGCTGGTGCTGGACGAGATCGCCCGCTGTCTGCCGGCGACGCTGGCGTTGGCCGCGCTGGCGCTGGCCATTATCCTGTGCGTCAGCGTGCCGCTGGGGGTGTTGAGCGCGGTGTTTAAAGACAGCGTTTTCGATCGCCTGGTGCGCACGCTGGTGTTTCTGGGAACGGCGATGCCCAGCTATTGGCTGGGGCTGCTGCTTATCTGGTGGTTCGCGCTGTCATGGGATTTGCTGCCCACCAGCGGCAGCGGCACCTTTTCGCATATCATTCTGCCCGCCGTCACCCTGTCCATGGTTTACGTGGCGATCTATATCCGCCTGATCCGCAACAATATGCTGGAAAATATGCAGCAGTACTATGTGTATTACGCGCGGGCCCGCGGGCTGACGGAAAAAAGCATCATCCTGCGCCACGTACTGAAAAACTCGCTGCACAGCAGTATTACCGCGCTGGGGATGAGTATTCCGCAACTGCTGGCCGGAACGGTGATTATCGAAAATATCTTTGCCTGGCCGGGGGTGGGGCGGTTATGCATTTCGGCTATTTTCAACCGCGATTATCCGGTGATTCAGGCTTATATCCTGATGATGGGCGTGCTGTTTGTGATCTGCAATCTGTTGGTGGATATCATTCAGCGCTGGATGGACCCCGCTCTGCGGCAAGAGGGATAATATGCTGTTTTCGCACAAACTGTTGCGCGATAAAGTCGCGCTGCTCTGCCTGTTGACGCTGGCGGTGGTGGTGGCCGTCGGTATTTTCGCCCCGTGGCTGGCGCCCAACGATCCCAACAAAATCAATATCGCCCGCAAATACGCCGACTTCGGCGCGCGTTTCCCGCTGGGCTCCGACCATCTGGGGCGCTGTGTGTTATCGCGCCTGATGTTCGGCGTGCGCACCACGCTTTTTCTGGCGCTGCTCACCATGGCGATCACCATCGTCATCGGCTGCCTGTTCGGTTTTTTATCCGGCTATTTTCGCGGGCGGCTGGATGAGGTTATGATGCGCTGCTGCGATGTGATGCTGTCGTTTCCCAGCCAGATCATGATCCTGGCGATCGTCGGCATCCTGGGCGTGGGGATCTTTAACGTGATCCTGGCCAATATCCTGGTGAAGTGGGCGTGGTATACCCGCATGATCCGCGGGATTGTGATCAAACACAGCCAGAAAAACTATATCCTGTTTTCGCGGGCCAGCGGCACCCCGCTGGGGTTTATCCTGCGGCGCCATCTGTTGCCTAATGCCCTGGCGGAGATCGTGGTGCTGGCGACGCTGGATACCGGCTGGGTGATCCTGAATATCTCCGCGCTGTCGTTCCTCGGGCTGGGCGTACAGGCGCCGACGGCCGAGTGGGGCACGATGCTGAGCGAAGCGCAGAAAGTGATGATGAGCCACCCGACGCAAATGCTGGCGCCGGGGCTGGCGATTCTGGTGGTGGTGGCGGCATTTAATCTGCTGGGCGACTGTCTGCGCGATGCGCTGGACCCTAGGGAGTCTCACCGATGAGCGATCTATTACGGGTGGAAAATTTGCGGGTCGGGCTGGCGTCCGGGGAGCGCGCTCTGCTGCATGATATTTCGTTTACCCTGCCGCGCCACGCCTGTCTGGGCATCGTCGGGGAAAGCGGCAGCGGCAAAAGCCTGACCTGCCGCGCGCTGATGGGGCTGCTGGGCGGGCAGTTTACCCGCTCGGGGCTGGCCTGGCTGGATGGCGCGGACCTGCTGGCGCAGGACGCGGAAGCGATGCGCCGTCTGCGGGGGAAAACCATCGGTATGATCCTGCAACATCCGATGAGCGCCTTCGATCCCTTGCAGACCCTCGGCAGCCAGATGGTGGAGACCTTCCGCGCGCATCTGCCGTTGAATCAGCGCGACGCGCGCGGGATGGCGCTGGAGATGATGCGGCGGGTCCGTCTGCGCGACGTGACGCAGCTGTTTGATAAATACCCCAGCCAGATCAGCGGCGGCATGCTGCAACGGATCATGATCGCCATTGCGCTGGCGCTGGAGCCGCAGCTGCTGATTGCCGATGAGCCCACCACCGCGCTCGACTCGGTCACCCAGTACGACATTATGGAGGAGTTCCGCGCGATACGTGAACGCCTGGGCACCACCATGATGTTTATTTCCCACGATTTCGGCGTGGTAAACCGGATTGCCGACCGGGTGCTGGTGATGCATCAGGGCCGGGCGGTGGAGCAGGGCGACGTGCGGCAGGTGCTGCGCCAGCCTCAACATCAGCATACCCGTTATCTGGTGGCGTCGCGCCAGGCGTTGCAGCAGCGTTATCAGATAGTGGTCAATCCGCCGCGCCAGGGGCCGGAAAGCGTGAGCCAGGAGAGAGTCGGTGAGCATATTGGTTGAAGTGGACAACGTGCATCATGGCTACCGCGCCCAGGACGGCGGCGGCGCATGGCAGCCGGTGCTGCACGGCGTGTCGTTCGACGTGCGGGCGGGGGAGTGCCTGGGAATTATCGGCGAGAGCGGCAGCGGAAAAAGCACCCTGGGGCGCATTTTACTGGGGCTGGAAGCGCCGAAAAGCGGGCAGGTCAAACTGGGCGGCCGGCCGCTGTATGCGCCGCTGCGCTTCTGGCGGCCGCGCGGGAAAAAACCGCTGCGCGTCAGCGCGGTTTTTCAGGATTACACCTCGTCGGCCAATCCCTTTATGAACGTGCTGCATATCCTGTCCGAGCCGTTGCTGGTGCGCGGCGGCGTCCGGCGCGACGAGGTGCGCCGGCAGGTCGTTGGGCTGCTGGATCAGGTCGGGCTGACGGAAGAGGTGTGCGAGCGTTTCCCGCATCAGCTCAGCGGCGGGCAGATGCAGCGCGTCTGCATCGCCCGCGCCATTGCCGGCAAGCCGGATTTTGTGGTGCTGGACGAGGCGGTCAGCGCGCTGGATGTGACCGTGCAGGTGCAGATCCTCGATTTGCTGGCGGACCTGCGACAGCAGCTGGGGCTGACCTATCTGTTTATCAGCCACGATCTGACGGCGATTACCTATCTGTGTCAGCGGGTCATTTTTCTTCAGCAGGGGCGCGTGATTGAACGGGTCGATGATATGGCGACGCTGGGGCAGGTTCGGCACCCTTACGCCCGGCATCTGTTACAGGCGGTGATGGCGTTTTAAGTCGCCGGGCGGCGCAAAAATCGGTGGATCGTCCCGGCGGCAACGCCCGCCTTGTTTTAGCCCCCCGGCAGCTATGGTGTAACCTAAAGCCATAATGTATAGTGAAATTTTTACCCTAAGAATAATCCGAAAAGTGCCAGGGAGTAGACGCTATGAAATTGCAAACACGCATTATGCTGCTGTGCGGTACCACGCTGTTGGGATTGATTATACTGTCGGCGGTGGCGTTGAACACGCTATACCAGTCGATGATGAAAGAGCGCGTCGGTCAGCTTTCGACCCTGGTGGAGCTGGCCCATGCCGCCGCGCAGAAGGCCTACGATCTTGAAAAGGCGGGCCAGCTGTCGCCTGAAGCGGCGCAGGCCGATGCCAAGCGGGCCATCAGCAGCTTTCATCAGGGCGATCGCTATTTCTTCGTGCGCGGCTTCACCAACGATATCAACTACGTCCATCCTAATCCCAAGCGGGTGGGCATCGTCGACGCCAAGGGCGGCAAAGAGGCCGGAGAGCGTTATCGCGCGGCCTTGCAGGGCAACACCATCGGCACGGTGATAGCCCACGGCACGCGTCCGGGGGCCACGGATACCGTTGAGAAGCTGTACGCGATTATCAAATTCGAACCCTGGGACTGGACCATCGGCTATGGCGACTATATCGATGATATCCAGCAGGCTTTCTGGCGCAACGCCATTATCCTGCTCTCTATCGGCGTGGCGTTGCTGCTGGTGATTTCGACGCTGGCGTGGAACATGCTGCGCACGCTGCTGCGCCAGCTGGGCGGCGAGCCGCAGTACGCGGTCGAGGTGGTCAGGCAGATCGCCGACGGCAATCTGGTGGTGGACGTGCGCACCCGCGCCGGCGACCAGACCAGCATCCTGTATGCCATCCGCGCCATGCGCGATAACCTCTCGCATCTGGTGAGCCAGGTGCGCGGCAGCACCAACTCCATCGCCACCGCCTCGCAGCAAATCGCCACCGGCAACGAAGACCTGTCGTCGCGCACCGAATCGCAGGCCAGCGCGCTGGAGCAGACGGCGGCGGCGATGGAGGAACTGACGGCGACCGTGCAGCAGAACGCCGAGAACGCGCGCCACGCCAACGAACTGGCGGTGTCCGCCTCGGACGTGGCGCTGCGCGGCGGCTCGGTGGTGAAGCAGGTGGTGGATACCATGGACTCCATCGACGTCTCCTCGCGCAAGATCGTGGACATCACCGGCGTGATCAACGGCATTGCGTTTCAGACCAACATTCTGGCGTTGAACGCGGCGGTGGAAGCGGCGCGCGCGGGCGAACAAGGCCGGGGCTTCGCGGTGGTGGCGAGCGAAGTGCGTACGCTGGCGCAGCGCTCCGCGTCGGCGGCGAAAGAGATCAAAAACCTGATCGACGACTCGGTATCCAAAGTCGGCGAGGGCACGGAACTGGTGAAGCGCGCCGGCGATACCATGAGCGAGATCGTCGAGAGCGTGCAGCGCGTCACCACCATGGTGGGCGAGATCAGTTCGGCCAGCTCGGAACAGAGCGCGGGGATTGAACAGGTGAATCTGGCGGTTTCCCAGATGGATCAGAGCACCGAGCAGAACGCGGCGCTGGTGCAACAGGCGCTGGCGGCGGCGAAGTCGCTGAGCGATCAGGCGCAGGAGCTGTCGCGCACGGTGGATAAGTTCCACGTCAACGAGTCCGTCGGTTATCACGAATCCGCCGGTTATCAGGCATCCGTCGGCTATCTGCCTGCGACGGCGCAGTAGCGCGCTTGCGGCGCCGGATGGAAAACCGCACGCTTCCCGGTCGGGCAGCCGACCTTGAAGGTGCGGTGCTTACTTGCTATTCCAGATAAAAAACCGATTCAAGTTCATCGCTGACCGGGCTGTTGTCCGCATTGGCGGGCATCACCTCGGTCATATACCGCCACCAGCGCTGACATACCTCCGTCTGCGCCACGGCGTTCCAGCGCGCTTCTGACTCGATTTCAACGTAACCGAACAACAGGTTACGCTGTTTGTCCAGAAAGATACTGTAGCGATGCGCGCCGTGGGCTTTCAGCACCGCGGCCAGCTCCGGCCAGACAGGGTTGTGCCGCTGCCGGTACTCGGCGTGGCGGCCGGGAAAAACGGACATCACAAACGCTTTACGCAACATGGCGCGCTCTCCTGTACGTTACGGCAGTGCCGCCGGGCTTTACGGCGCCACGCGCAGCGCGGCTTCCATCGGCGTTACGCCGAAGCGTTGGCCCAGGGCGATAAGCTCCTCGGTGGAAATGGTCTGTTTCTTGCCGCCCATCGATCTGACTTTCACCATCACTTCCGCCGATTTTTCGGCGGTATCGATCAGGCCGAAGGTTTCATCCAGCGTCGGACCGCTGCCGAAGATGCCGTGGAACGGCCATAGCACCAGCGAGTGGCGCTGCATCTGTTCGGCGGTCGCCGTGCCGATGGCATCGGTGCCCGGCACCATCCACGGCACGATGCCGACGCCGTCGGGAAAGACCACCAGGCATTCGGTGCTGCCCTCCCACAGCTCGCGGGTAAATACCGGGCTGTTCAATTCCAGTACGTAGCTGAGGGCGATGAGGTTGGTGGCATGGCAGTGCATAATCACCCGATCATGCCCCTGCGTAACGCCCATACGTACGATGTGCGACTGGAAATGCGACGCCAGCTCCGAGGTGGGCAATCCTCCCCCGGTCAGCCCCCAGAAAATGCGATAGCCCTTGCCGTCATGGTCCACCTGCAGCAGCACCAGCGAATCCGCCGGGTCCAGTTGCACATTGCGGAAAAACTTGCCCGACCCGGTAACGATAAACCAGCAGTCCGCCAGTTCGGGCATCGCCTGAGTCAAGGCTTCATGGCGCGGCAGCGGGTAAAAGTCGCTCTCATAGGGCGTAACGTCCTCGGCCGTCAGGCGCAGGCTGACATTGCCGCCGTTGCGCTCATCCCACCCTTTGAGCCACATATCGCTGGTGGCTTTAATCATTCCCCGGACGAACCAGGAGGCGTGAATCGCTTGCATAATCTTACCCTTGACGTTGATTGAGGATGGTTTGTTCATACTGGCGCACGTGCTGCAGCCACTCGCTGCCCGGCGCGACATCGTGGCGCTGGCAGTATTGTTCCCAGACGGCCTGCCACGGCAGGGATTTTTGTTCTTCCAGCAGGGCCAGGCGGGCGGTGTAGTCGCCTTCCTGCTCCAGCCGGCGCAGCGTGTCGGTCGGCTCCAGCAGGGCGCGCAGCAGGGCTTTTTTCATATTGCGGGTGCCGATCACCCAGGCGGCGATACGGTTGATGGACGCATCGAAGAAATCCAGTCCGATATGCACGCGGTCAAGCAGGCGATGGCGCACGATCTCATGGGCGATGGCCTGTGTTTCATCATCCAGCAGCACCACGTGATCGCTGTCCCAGCGCACCGGGCGGCTGACGTGCAGCAGCAGGCGGGGAACGTAAAGTATGGCGCTGGAAATCTTGTCGGAAATCACCTCGGTGGGGTGGAAGTGGCCGGCGTCCAGACAGAGGGCGGTGCCGCGGCTGGCGGCATAGCCCAGATAGAATTCGTTGGAGCCGACGGTAAAGCTTTCCGCCCCCAGCCCGAACAGTTTGCTCTCTACGGCGTCGATGTGGTGCGCCGGGTCGAGCGGTTCGGCAATCACCTCGTCCAGCGCGTGCAGCAAACGCTGGCGGAAGGACAGACGGTCCACGGTAAGATCCTTCATACCGTCCGGCACCCAGATATTCATCACCGACGGCGTGCCCAGCTCGCGGCCAAAGTAGGCGGAGATGCGGCGGCTGGCCTGGCAGTGTTCAATCCAGAAGCGGCGGATCTTTTCATCCGGGTGGGAAAGGGTAAAACCGTCGCCGCTGAGCGGATGGGAAAAGCATGTCGGGTTAAAGTCCAGCCCGAGGCGGTGGGTTTTGGCCCACGCCACCCAGTTGGCGAAGTGTTGGGGTTCGATGGCGTTGCGCGGCACCGCGCTTGGCGACTCCAGATAAATGGCGTGCAGGTTCAGCCGCTTGGGACCGGGGATCAGGGTGAATGCCTGCTCCAGATCGGCGCGCAGTTCGTCGGCGTTGCGCGCCTTGCCGGGGTAGCTGCCGGTGGCCTGAATGCCGCCGGTCAGTTCGCCGGCGGCATTTTCGAATCCGGCGACGTCGTCGCCTTGCCAGCAGTGCATGGACACGGGGATCTGGTCCAACTGCTCCAGTACGCTATCCACATCGACATTTATACCGGCATAACGCGTCTTCGCCAGATGCCAGGCGGTTTCAATTGCAGTGTTGTTCATACGGCTCCTCATTGGTCTGGCACAGCGTCAGGAAGCGACGCCGATGCCCGGCAAAATCAATATCTGAACGTGGGGTGTAGCGGTGCAGCGGAAAGTTCTCGGTTAACAAACGGCGAAATTGGCGCAAATCGGCGACGGCGTTCAGCGCCAGCAACTGACAGCCGATATTGCCGAGCGTGGAGGCTTCCACCGGCCCCGCCAGGACCGGGATCTGGCACACGTCGGCGCAGAGCTGGTTGAGAAACGCGTTCTGGCTGCCGCCGCCGACAATATGCAGCTGCCGCACCGGCGACCGGCGCAGCGCGCCGATGTCCTCAATCGCCTGGTGATAAAGCAGGGCCAGACTATCGAAGATACAGCGCGCCAGTTCGGCGTCGCTCTGCGGCACCGGCTGCCGGTATTGGCGGCAAAAGGCGCGGATCTCCTCGCTCATGGACGGCGGATTGATAAAACGCGCGTCGTTGGGATTGATCAGGCTGGTAAATTCCGGCAGTTGCGCCGCCTGGCTAATCAGCGCGTTCAGATTCTGAATGTTCTGTTCCCGGCAGACGCGCTGGAGCAGCCACAGCCCCATAATGTTTTTCAGCACCCGAAAGGTGCCGTCGATGCCGCCTTCGTTGGTGATATTGGCGGCCAGCGCCTGGGCGTTGTTATAGGGGGCGGCGCTCTCGATGCCGATCAGCGACCAGGTGCCGGAACTGAGGTAGGCGCTGTTTTCATCATCCAGCGGCGCGGCGGCCACCGCGCTGGCGGTATCGTGGGTGGCGACGGCGGTAACCGGAATCCGCCGCCCGCTGGGGGCCGTCCATTGACCGATAGGGTGGCCGGGTTGCACCGGGCGGCTAAACCAGCGCCGCGGGAGCCCCAGATACGCCAGCAGCGATGCATCCCAGTCATGCTCGGTCAGATTGAGTAGCTGTGTCGTGGTGGCGTTGGTGTATTCACTGGTGATCTTCCCGGTCAGGCGGTAGTGCAGATAATCCGGGATCAGCAGCAGATGCTCCGCCTGCTCCAGGTATTCGGGCTGCCGGTCGCGCAGCGCCTTGAGCTGATAAAGGGTATTGAACGGCAGAAACTGGATGCCGGTGCGCCGATAAATATTTTCCCGTCCCAGTTCGCCGACGACGTGCGGCATCACGCCGTCGGTGCGGTGGTCGCGATAGGAGTAAGGCAGGCCGACCAGCGCGCCGGCTTTATCCAGCAGCACGTAATCCACGCCCCAGCTGTCGATACCGATGCTGTCGGGGCGGATCCCCATATCGTCTATCTGGCGCAAGCCGGTGAGGATTGCCTGTTCCAGCGCGGGCAGATCCCAGACGTAATGGTTGTCCTGTAAAATCAGCTGATTACTGAAGCGGTGAATTTCCTTCAGCGCCAGATGCTGCGTCGTGGTCTGAAACGTGGCCAGCATCACCCGTCCGCTCGAGGCGCCGAGATCCACCGCTACGATATTCTTCACCGCCATAGCCCTATCCCCTTTCTGTTCAATGAGAACGAGTGTAAGGATTTGCCGCGTGCGCAACCTTTCGGTGAGTGCCATTTGACAGGGGGGATTGGCAAAACGGCAAAGCTGGCTGTGAATTGGCTCACAATCCCGAAGATTGCGGGGATGCTATTGTGATCCGACAGGGATATTTTAAGGTTCGCCATGCGGCAAATGGCTACTATTGGGTAACGGGTTGGCGAGTGTCTGGCTGGAGTAACAACTGAAATGACGCTACTACGTGGTGATGAATTTTTTGCTTCGCGGGCGGTGACCGTGGCGGTGGAGCCGCGTACGCCGCAGGTGGCTTTTCCTGAGCACTACCATGATTTCTGGGAAATCGTGCTGGTGGAGCAGGGGGCCGGCGTACACGTATTTAACGATCAGCCTTACGCCCTGTGCCGCGGCACGGTGTTCTTTGTGCGCGATAACGATCGCCATCTGTTTGAAAACGTTGACGGGCTTTGCCTGACCAACGTGCTGTACCGCTCGCCGCGCGATTTTCGCTTCCTTTCCGATATTACCGCGTTTCTGCCTTACGGCCCCGATGGCGAGTGGCAGGGACAGTGGCAGCTGAATCAAACCGCCATGCAGCAGTTGAAGCAGCGTATCGCCGTCATGACTAATTTGGCGCGCAGTTCGACGGCGGAGGATATCGCCGCCAGCGAAAGCCTGTTTTTACAGATGCTGGTGGATCTGCGGCAACACTGTTTTCAGACCCAGGCGCGGGGGTGTCACCGCCAGGGGATTCAGGCCCTGCTGGGGTGGCTGCAGAACAACTACACCGAAGAGATCGATTGGGAGGTATTGGCCGCGCAGTTCGCTTTGCCGTTGCGCACGCTGCACCGGCAGCTGAAACAGCATACCGGCATGACGCCGCAGCGCTATCTCAATCGCCTGCGGCTGCTGGAGGCCCGCCGACGGTTGCAGCAAAGCGATGATTCGATCACCGCCATTGCCCACGCCTGCGGATTCAGCGACAGCAACCATTTCTCCACCCAGTTTCGCAAAGCCTTTTCGCTGGCGCCCAAGTCGCTGCGCCAGCAGGCATTTCCCGATGAGGACCATAATCACCTCGCGGGCTAGCTCACCGTCGACAGCAGCAGCCGCGTATAAGGATGCTGCGGCCGGTTGAAGATCTGCTCCACGTCGCCGGTTTCGACGATTTCGCCGTCTTTCATCACCGCGATGCGATGGCTCATATGCTGCACCACGCCGAGATCGTGGGAGATAAACAGCATGGTGAGCCGCAGTTGACGCTGTAGCGCCACCAGCAGATCCAGCACCTGCGCCTGGGTGGTGACGTCCAGCGCGGAAACCGGCTCGTCGCAGATCAGCAGATCCGGTTCCGAGGCCAGCGCCTGAGCGATGGACACCCGCTGCCGCTGACCGCCGGAGAGCGCGGTCGGGCGGCGCGTCAGCAGGTCCGGCGTCAGCCCGACCAGCGTCAGCAGGGTCAGGATGCGCCGTTGCCGATCCGCCTGGCTGAGATCGCGGCGTAAACGCAGCGGCTGCCGGAGGATCTGCGCCACGGTGAATTGCGGATCGAACGAACCGAGCGGATCCTGGGTGATGGTCTGAATACGGGCGCGCAGCGGGCGGCGTTCACGCTCCGGCAACGCGCTCCAGGGATTGTCCGCCAGCCATACCTCGCCGCTGTCCGGTTTCCGCAAAGCCAGAATGACTTTCCCCAGGGTGGTTTTGCCCGAACCGGACTCGCCGACGATGCCCAGGGTTTCACCCCGTTGCACCTCCAGCGATACCTGATTGACGGCATGCATTCGGCTGCCGTCAGGGCGGGTAAAGGAGACCGATATCCGATCCGCTTTCAGCGCCACCTCCGAAACCGTTTCGTCGTGCGCGCGTAGTGACGACAAGACCCCGTCGGGCAGGTCGCGCAGCGGATTCTCGCCCGCCAGCCAGTTGCCGCGCGTGGCCGCGGTGGGGATCGCCGCCAGCAGGCGGCGGGTATAAGGATGCTGCGGCGCGGAAAGCACCTGGCGGGCGGAGCCGGACTCCACCAGTTCGCCTTTCTGCATGACGATCACCCGGTCCGCCACCTGCGAGACCACCGCCAGATCGTGGGTGATCAGCAGCACGCCGTGACCGGCCTGCGCCAGGGCGGTAAACACCGTCAGCACCTGCTTTTGCACCGTGGCGTCCAGCGCGGTGGTGGGTTCGTCGGCAATCAACAGCTGCGGACCGCCCGCCAGCGCGGAAGCGATAAGCGCCCGCTGGCGCAGGCCGCCGGAGAGTTCATGCGGATACTGGGCGGCGCGGTTGGCCGGGTCGGGAATGCCCGCCTGTTCCAGCAGCGCCGCCACCCGCCCGGCGACCTCTGAGCGCGGCGCCAGCCGATGGGTGAGGATCGGCTCCGCCACTTCCTGGCCGATCCTGCGCAGCGGATCGAGCGAGACCAGCGCATCTTGCAGGATAAAGCCGATCTCGCGGCCGCGGATGCCCCGCCAGTCGCGATCGGTCAGGTAGCGCAGGTCGTAGCGACTGCCGTCATGACGCAGCAGATCGATGGCGTCGGCGCGCACGTCGGCATGTTCGCCCGCCAGCCCGACCAGCGCGCGCGCGGTAACCGATTTCCCGGAACCCGATTCGCCGACCAGCGCCAGAATTTCACCGGGATTAACCTGAAAACCAAGGTTTTTCACCGACTCCACCGTGCCGTGCTGAGAGGGAAAGCTAACGTGCAGACTCTCCACCCGCAGCAGCGGTTGAGCGGGGTGTTGCTTTGCTTTGGAAGTCATCATGCGCCGCCTTTTGCTACGATGGATTGCAACCGGCGCCCCAGCAGAGTGATGGAGATGACGGACAGGGCGATCATGCTGGCCGGCAGCAGGCTGACCCAGGGCGCGCTGTCCAGGAAGTTGCGGCCGTCGGACAGCAGCGCTCCCCACTCCGCGGTGGGCGGCGTCACGCCCAGCCCCAGGAAACTCAGCGCGGAGGCCGCCAGCACCGCCTGACCGATGCCGATGGTCGCCAGGATCAGCAGCGGACGCACGGTGTTGGGAACGATGTGACACAGAATGATGTACAGCGGCGATTCTCCCAGCGCCACGGCGTGCTCGACGTAGCCGGACAGCTTGACCTGCAATACCTGCGAACGCACCAGCCGGGCGTAGCCCGCGATGCCGGCCAGCCCGACGGCCAGCAGCGTATTCTCCGGACCGCGTCCCAGCACGGCGATGGCCAGCAGCGCCAGCAGCAGGTCGGGAAAGGCGAGCAGGATGTCCAGCAGGCGTACCAGCAGTTGACGCAGCGCCCGCGGCGCCAGCGCCGCCGCCGTCCCCAGCAGGATGCCGCCCGCGCAGGCGAGCAGGGTGGCGCCGACGCCGATGGTCAGCGACAGCGAGGTGCCGTGGACCACGCGGGCGAACACGTCGCGGCCAAGCTGATCGGTGCCGAACCAGTGGTGCGTGCTCGGTGGCTGCAACACCGCCGCGAAGTCCATGTCGTTCGGGGTGTAGCGGGTAAACAGCGTCGGAAAGAACACCGCCAGCACCAGCAGCGCGACGATCAGCGCCGGCAGCAGCGTGCCCGCCGCCAGCCAGGGATTACGGTAAACCGCCGCCGGCCTGCGGGGCAGCAGCACGGGATCACTGCTCATGGGGCAACTCCTTTTTCCTCAGGCGCGGATCGATCAACAGGTACAGCGCGTCGATCAGCAGATTGATCGCCACGAACAGAAAGGCGGAGAACATCACCAGCCCCAGCACCAGCGGCATGTCGCGGTTTTCGATGGCGAGCAGGGTGATCTGGCCGATGCCGGCGCGCCCGAACACCGTCTCCGTCAGGATCGAACCGCCCAGCACGCCGGCCAGCAGCGTGCCGGTCAGCGTGGAGATCGCCAGCGCGCCGTGGCGCAGGGCGTGACGCAGCCGCAGCGCGGTCTCGCCGACGCCGCGCGTACGCACCGTAAGCGCGAAGGGCTGCGACAGCGCCTCTTCCAGGCCGTCCCGCAGCACCTGGCTGAACACCGCCATTAGCGGCAGGCTCAGGGTGATCACCGGCAGCACCAGCGCGGCGATGCCGTCGTTGCCGGTAATCGGGAACCACTGGAGCTTGAAGCTGAATAGGGTGAGCAACAGAATGCCGATCCAGTACACCGGGGTGCTGAGCAGGATCAACTCCAGCCCGGAGAGCAGACGGCGCAGGCGATGCTGCCGCCCGGCGGTGGCCAGCGCGTTGACGATAGCCAGAGTCAGGGCCAGCAGCAGCGCGCTGAGCGCCAGCGGCACGGTTTCCTTCAGTGCGGTGGCGATCACCGTCGCCACCGGCTGACGAAACTGGTAGCTGTCGCCGAGATCGCCGCTCAGCGCCTGCCCGCAGTAGCGCAGGTATTGCATCCACAGCGGCCGGTCGAGGCCGAACTGCTGCACCAGTTCGGCGCGGAACGCCTCGTCCACCACGGCGTCGCCGCCGCCGATGATGATCGACACCGGATCGCCCGGAATCAGCTTGACGGCGATAAACGACAGCGTCGCCGCGCCCCACAGCACGGCGACGATGGTGAGCAGGCGTTTACCGGCTGCGCGCAGGTTAGCGGCTAATCCAGGCATCGTAGAAGTTCGGTTTGGAATTGGTGGCCCAACTGACGCCGTGCACGTTTTTCGACAGCCCCAACTGGAACGCCGGGACGTACAGCGGTACCACGTAGGCCTGTTCGATCACTTCACGCTGCACTTCATGGTACAGGCGCTTGCGTTCCTCGTCGCCGGCGCCCACCGCGCGGATCAGTTTGTCGTCCAGCGTGTTTACGCGGGCGTGATTGTTGCCCTGCGGCGGGATGTAGGCGGAGTGGAACACGGTGCGCAGAATGTCCGGCTCGGGACGCACGAAGAAGTTGGAGGCGATGTCATAGTCGCTGGAGGCGGTGCGGCTGGAGAAGATGCCGGAATCCACCGGATCGAGCTTGAGATCGAACCCGGTCTGTTTGACCTGGAACTGTACCGCCTGAAACAGGGCCACATCGGCCGATTCCACATTGTTGGGGACGTAAATGAAGCGCGCGGTCAGGCGTTTGCCGTCTTTGGTGCGGTAACCCTGAGCGTCCTTCGTCGACCAGCCGGCCTCATCCAGCAGGCGGTTGGCCTTGTTCGGATCCAATCCCCAGGTGGAGGCGACGGCTGGATCATAGTACAGCGTGGAGGGGCCGAGAACGTTGTCCGCCGCTTTCAGCGTGCCGAAGAAGGTGGCCTTGACCGCCGCCGGGCCGTCCACCGAGCTTTGGAACGCCTGGCGCACCTTGACGTCCTGGAAGGGGCCCTGCGCAATGTTGAGGTAGAGCACGCGGTTGACGCCGGGGTTTTCGTAGGTGGCCACCTGCAATTTACCGTTTTTCAGCACCTGCGCGTGGTTGACCGGCGGAATGGCGTCGATGGCATGCACCTGTCCGCTGTTCAGCGCGCCCAGCCGTACGGCGGCTTCCGGCAGGAACTTGAACTCGATGCCGTCCAGATAAGCCGGACCCTGATGAGTGGCGTAGCCCGGCCCCCAATTATAATCGGCGCGCTTGCTCAGCTTACTGCCGCTGCCTTTCACGAATGAGTCGAGAATAAACGGCCCGGACCCCACCACCGTATTGCTGGTGTTGGGGGTGTTTTTCAGGTAAGTCGGCGACTGAATGCCCAGGTAGGGCAGGCTCAACCCCTGCAACAGCGGCGCGAACGCTTCCTTGTAGCGCAGAACCACCGTGTAGTCGTCCGGGGTTTCGACGGCCTCGACCGGTCCCAGTAACGATTTGGAGTACGGGGAGATGGTCTTGGGATCCAGGATGCGGTCGAAGTTGAATTTCACCGCCGCCGCGTCCAGCTTGGTGCCGTCGCTGAAGGTCACATCCTTGCGCAAATGGAAAGTGTAGACCTTGCGATCGTCGCTGATTTCCCAGCGCTCCGCCAACCAGGGGGTAAAGCTGTTGTCTTCCGCCTGGCCCACCAGCGAGTCGAGAACGTTGCGCGTGACCAGCGCGGCGACGCCATAGGCGGTGATATGCGGATCGATAACCGGGGTATCGCTGCCCAGCCCGACGTTGAGTATGCCGCCCTGAACCGGTTTTTCGCTATTGTCGGCGCTCCATGCGCTGGGGGTGAAGGCAAAAAGCAGGGATAAAGCGCCTGCGGTGAGAAGTTTAGCCGATGGAAACCGCGCTGCTGATGATTTTTTTTCCATTCCCTTAGTCCTTGAAGTTTACGTTAACCCATTTTATGTGTTGTAAATGTAGGGAGGTCGCATCAAGGAGTAAAAGCACAAAAAATACTTTTTAATGCAAAAAAAGCATATAACGGCAACGATTATGCCGGCGGGAAGCGAGTCGAAACGGCGAGGCTTGGCGGGAAAATAAAAAACGGCCGCCTGCGGATAAGGCGGCCGGTGTGGCGGAGCAGACGAAATCAGCGCGTGGCTTCAGCCGCGGCGACTTCAGGATCCGGCGCATGAGTAATACGGTTGCGTATATCGCGACGGACGATTTCCACCAGCCAGAAGCAGAACATATGGCCGAAAAGTTCAGAGAAATGCTCGGCAAACGGCTGATCCCACGGTGCCGGAACGGTGCCGAACAGCGGCAGCAGGAAAACGTGGAATACAATGTGGAGAACCAGACCGTAAAAAGCGCCCTGCCAGAGTTTGATTTTGGGATTAAACTCGGCGATGACGCAATAGAGCACGGCAAAGGTAATAGAAAAACCAAAGTGCATGATAAAGCTCATGATTGGTCTGGCGTTGCCATTATACAGATAGGTGATGTGCGACAGTTCATAGGACATGCCGAGCTGTTGCAGTAACTCCTGCGGCGGGTTGGTCATATCCCGCAGCGGCGTTCTTGGCGGAAAAGGAATTTCCCAGCCAAACTTGGCCAGGGCGCAAACGAGGCCGGCAATTATCCCGACGAGTATTGCCAACAGGATTTTTTCCTTTGTGGTTCGTAACTGCATACTATTCTCCCTTAATAACCTGGTAACAGGGTTAATTTCGTACGAATTCTGTACGGAATTAAATCCAGTCAAGCATCGCGTTGTTTAATTAAATAGAGTGACCAATGGAAATGGAGCAAGAACCAATCCACGCAGTGCGGTGTTATTTGCCGTCGACAACCGTGTTATCTATCGGGATCGGCTCTTATTCGGCGATGATAATACACCTATCGACAAACATGATCGATTTTATATTACTGATATAAAGGAAGATAATGTGAAAATAATGATGCCGGATGTCGAGAGGAGAGTTATTTGTTATTTCAAAATGTATACTTGTGTAAACTTTTATTTTTAAAACGAAACCAACAAGGCTAATTATTTAGCATTATAACGATTTAAAATAATAGCTTTGCTAACTAAATTAAATAAGCATATACGGCGGGCGTGGCTAATCTTTGCGCGTTGAATAAATAATAACCCTGCATCGGCCGCGTGTTTCAGCGCATATATTATTTTATCGGGCGATAAAATAACCGTGCGATGGTTCGCATATTTTACATTGCCGGGTATCTGTCGTCAGCCAGCCTTCGCTGGGAGGCCGGGGGTTCCGGCGCTCCCATACGCGCCTATTGACCGAGGGCGCGCAGCATGGTGCGCATCTTGGCTTCTATTTCCAGCCATTCGGCGGCGGGGTCGGAATCGGCGACGATACCGGCGCCGGCATACAACTGAATATTTTGCTGCTGGCTGGTGCCGCAGCGAATGGTTACCGCCCACTCGCCATTTCCTTCGTCGTCGCTCCAACCTACGATGCCGCCAAAAACGCCGCGTTCAAAAGGTTCCAGCTCGCTAATCAACCGGCGGGCTTTTTCCTTTGGCACGCCGCACAGGGCGGGGGTAGGGTGTAACAGGCCGGCCAGCGACAGCGACTGGCTGTTGTCGGCTTTCAGCTGTCCCGCTATCGGGCTGGCCAAATGCCAGAGGTTGGGCGTCTGCAATAGTTCGGGTTGTGGCGGGATGCTGAGGGAAGAGCAGTAGTCCGCCAGCGTTTTGCGAATTTCTTCTATCACCAGTTGGTGTTCGTGACGATCCTTGCGCGATGCCAGCAGCCGATCGCGGTTATCCCGATCCTGCTGTTCATCGGCGGCGCGCTTGGCGGTGCCTGCCAGCGGCGTGCTCCAGATTGAACGCCCCTGTTGCCGCAGCAGCAGTTCAGGGCTGGCGCCAAACAAATAGCGCTTTTCCGCCAGGGGTAAATGAAAGTAGTAGCCGTTTGGGTTCTGCTCGGCCAGCGTTGCCAGTAGGGCGATGGTATTCAGCGGATGCTCAACCTGTAATGACTGCAGGCGCGATAAGACGATTTTTTGCAGTTTCCCCTGGCGTATGGTGTTTACGGCGCTTTCCACCATGGCGAGAAAATATTCCCGCTGCGGATGTGGTTGCTGGTCGACGATGCGCAGCGGCGTTTGCGGCGTCGCGCTCAGTTTCCGTTTGAATGCTTCACGCGACAAAAAATGACAGGCGTGAGGAATATACAGGGATGACGGTTGACGCACATCAAAGGGGATGGCGCCCACCACAATCGGACGCGTTATGCCGGCAAGACGCGCCAGTTCGAACTCATGCGCCACTTTTTGGCACAGCGCGGCGGGGTCGGACGCGGGCCAGGTTAAGGTTTTAAATACGCCTTCGGTATAAAGGCTGCGAAATGCGGACGAAAACAAGAAACCGTGATGATGAAATGGCGTTCCCATACTCTCTTCCTTTTGTCGTGAAGCACTGAAATAAAAGCGGTTATTATTTCGGCGTATCCATTCATTCCCTGGAAACTTTTTGTATATATAGGTATGATATTTTGATTAGTATTTATATTAAATTATTCTATGATGATTTATTCGTTCGCCAAAAATTAATTTGCGCGCTAATGAATTGATGAATAATATTTCCGAATAATGACGCAATGAAACTCTCATCGACATGATGCTCTTTTGCCCAACGCCGGCGCTCATCCAGCATGGCCTCCACGCGATCCGGCGCTGAAATACTGGCTTCGTCGGGCTTAAAGCGGCTGGCCGAATAGACATAATCCAGGCGCTGCAGGAAAAGAGTAAATATCTGTTTATCTATGGTATCAATGCCTTCTCTTACGTCTTGTAAGTTGCGGCAATCCTTGGGCTTTAGCATACATGTACCTTCCTTTAATCAACGACTGTTGGCATCGCATCAACATGCTGGTATTACTTATGCGAAAAATGAAATTAAATTTCCTTGCGAATGGCGCGGCAAGATAGTAAACCAGCCGGCCGTGAGGATAATACATTGAGAAAATTCATCCTGTAAATATGTTATTTTTATGGCTGGGTTATAGCATGAGAAATAAAAAAATCACTCTCCTTGACTACGATTATTCCTAATAATGGACGTTGTCGATATTCTGCTGCGTATGTAGCGGCGGCAGGGTGCGGTAGGCTATGCTTAATTCTTGCTGCCGGCGGCGATGCCGGAGCGGCTTCCGGTTTATCCGCTTTATTCGAGAGGAGAAGAGTCATGCCGCAAACAGATCGGATCAATCGCCGGATTGTGCTGGCTTCACGTCCGCACGGCGCGCCCACGCAGGATAATTTTCGCCTGGAGCAGCAGCCGATCCCGGAGATAAAAGAGGGGGAAGTCCTGCTGCGCACGGTTTTCCTGTCGCTCGATCCCTATATGCGCGGGCGCATGAGCGACGCGCCTTCTTACGCCAAACCGGTCGAACTGGGAGAGGTCATGGTCGGGGCGACGGTCAGCCGGGTCGCGGCCTCGAAACACCCGGATTATCGTCCGGGCGACTGGGTACAGGCTTACAGCGGCTGGCAGGACTACGCCGTTTCCGACGGCCGGGCGTTAACCAATCTGGGGCAGACCCCCGAACATCCTTCCTATGCGCTGGGCGTGCTGGGCATGCCGGGTTTTACCGCTTATATGGGGCTGATGGATATCGGGCAGCCCAAAGCGGGGGAAACGCTGGTGGTTGCGGCGGCAACCGGCCCGGTGGGGGCGACGGTCGGACAGCTCGGAAAACTGCAGGGGTGCCGTGTGGTGGGCGTCGCCGGCGGGGCGGAGAAGTGCCGCTATGCGGTTGAGGCGCTGGGATTTGATGCCTGTATCGATCACCGCGCGGCGGATTTTGCCGACCGGCTCAAGGCCGCCTGTCCTGACGGCATCGATATCTATTACGAAAACGTGGGCGGCAAGGTGTTCGATGCGGTGCTGCCGCTGCTGAATACCTCGGCCCGCGTGCCGCTATGCGGACTGGTCGCCGGCTACAATGCCACCGGTCTGCCGGACGGGCCGGATCGCCTGCCGCTGCTGATGGGGACCCTGCTGAAAAAGCGCATACGCATGCAGGGGTTCATCGTTTTTGACGACTACGGCCCGCGGTTCGATGAATTCTGGCAAGCCGTGTCTCCGCTGGTGGCGCAAGGCAAAATCAAATACCGGGAAGACGTGGTGGACGGGCTGGAAAATGCCGTGGAGGCGTTTTCCGGGCTGTTGCAGGGGCGCAACTTCGGCAAGCTGGTGGTGCGGGTAGGGGCCGACTCGTAGGGCATTAGCCGGTGCGGCTACTTGCTCACATCCAGCCAGTCGGGCAAATCGTTCAGCCCCATGGCCTGGCGCACCAGCGTCGGCTTAACGCCGGGCAGGTTATCCGCCAGTAGCAGGCCGACGTCGCGCAGCAGTTTTTTGGCCGGATTGTCGCCGTCAAACAGCTCGCGAAAGCCCTGCATGCCGGCGAGCATAAGCGCCGCGCTGTGTTTACGCCTGCGTTCATAGCGCCGCAGATAGAGATGCTGGCCGATATCTTTGCCCTGTGATTGCAGGCGCTTCAGTTCGGCAATCAACTCCGCCGCGTCCATAAAACCCAGGTTGACGCCTTGGCCGGCCAGAGGATGAATGGTGTGCGCGGCATCGCCGATCAGCACCAGCCGATGGGCGGCGAAACTGCGCGCATAGCGCCCGGTCAGCGGAAAGGTCTGCCGTTCGCTTTCCAGCTCGCACCGCCCCAGCCGCGTATCGAACGCCACCGCCAACTGCTGGTTGAACTCCCTGACGGGTAGCTCCTGCATGGCCTGGGCCTGATTCGGCGGCAGCGACCAGACGATCGAACTGAGGTGCGGATCGCCGAGCGGCAGAAACGCCAGAATGCCGTCGCCGTGAAATACCTGGCGCGCCACCGATTCATGCGGCGCTGCGGTACGGATGCTGGCGACCAGCGCATGATGCCCGTAGTCCCAGAAGGTCAGCGGAATATCGGCGTGGCGGCGCAGCCAGGAGTGGGCGCCGTCCGCGCCGACCACCAGCCGGGCGGTAAGCATGCTGTCATCCTGCAGGGTGATAAAGGCTTCGTTTTCCCCCCAGGCCACCTGTTTCAGCGTCGCGGGCGCCAGCAGCGTAACATCGCTCAGCTGAGCTGCGCGCTGCCACAGCGCCTGGCGGATGACCGGGTTTTCAATAATATGCCCCAGATGGGAAAAACCGAACTCTTCGCCGCTGAAGCCGATCTTGCCGAAGCTGTCTTTATCCCACACCTGCATGGCGTTGTAGGGGCTGACGCGCAGCGCCAGCAGATTTTCCCATACGCCCAGATGGCGCAGCAGACATTCGCTGGCGGCGTTGATGGCGGACACCCGCAGCGCATGCGCTTTCTCCAGCGGGCGGATCTCGGCCGGCTGCTGCTCCAGCACCGCGATGCGCAGGCCGCTGCCCTGCAAACCGCAGGCCAGCGCCAGACCGACCATGCCGCCGCCGGCGATAACCACGTCGAATGATTGCATATAGCTTTTCCCTGTTGTGTCCGGTTAACGCTCCACCCAGCCCAGCGTACGTCGGGCCAGGGCATCGCGCATCATCGGCAGATTATTCATGGCCGCCAGCCCCAGATTGCGGCCGATTTCCAACGCGGTGTAGCGGTTGGCGAAAAGCCTGACCAGACCGTCGGTGATCGCCACCGTGGTCTGCTGGTCGGGCTGGCGGCGCTGCTGATAACGGCTGAGGACGGCATAGCCGCCCGGATCCTGCCGGTTGTCGACGGCCTCGACGATGGTTTCCGCCAGCGACATCACGTCCCGCAGGCCCAGATTGAAGCCTTGCCCGGCGATCGGGTGCAGCGTCTGCGCCGCATTGCCCACCAGCGCCAGACGGTGGTGAATATGCCGATTGGCGGTCAGTAAGCGTAACGGATAGCTGTGGCGTTCGCCAATATGGGTAAAGGCGCCCAGACGCCAGCCAAAGGCCAGCTGTAGCCGCCGGCGGAATTCGGCTTCGCTCCAGCCGTCGACCTCGGCCTGCCGGTTTTGCTCATGGCACCACACCAGCGCGCTGCGCCCCTGGCTCATCGGCAGCAGCGCCAGCGGTCCGTGCGGCGTAAAACGTTCAAAGGCGCGACCCTGATGCGGCTGCGAGGTGGTGACGTTGGCGATGACGGCGATCTGACCGTACTCCTGCTGCTGCCACTGAACGCCGCAGGATTGCGCCAGCCTGGAGTGCGAACCGTCGGCGGCCACCAGCAACCGTCCGGTCAGCTGCGTAGCGTTATCCAGCGTTAAGGTGGCGTCGGTCTGAGTGCGGGTGACCGCCACCACTTGCGCCGGGCAGTGCAGACGCACGCCGGGAGCCTGTTGCAACAGCGAGAACAGGCGCCGTCCCGCCGCGTGCAGTTCCATCACCTGGCCCAGCGCCGGAACGCGGTAGTCGGAGGCGTTCAGGTTGACAAAGCAGGCGTGGCCGCGATCGCTGACGTGGATGTGGGATATCGCCGAGGCGCAGTCCGCCAGCGCCTGCCAGATGCCGATGTTTTCCAACTGCCGGCAGGTGCCCTCCGCCAGGGCTATCGCCCTGGCGTCAAACCCCGGATGCCGGCGATCGAGGGGCGACTTCGCTTCGACCAGTTCAACCGGCACCTTTCCTTGCGAAAGGGTGGATATCGCCAGCGCCAGCGTCGCGCCGGCCATGCCGCCGCCGACAATCATTACCGTCATGCGTTGTTATCCTGATTGTGATTGCAGATTAGCGCCTGACCGCGCCTTGCCGGAAGCCATTATGCGCCGACTTGCGCCATCAGGGCTTCAATGGCATCGGCGTCTTTGACCACGCCGGCGGTAAGATTTTCGTTGCCGTCCGCGGTGATCGCGATGTCATCTTCGATACGGATGCCGATGCCCCGGTACTGCTGGGGAACGTCGGCGTCGGGGGCGATATACAGGCCGGGTTCCACCGTCAGCACCATGCCGGGTTCAAGCGGACGGCCGCGATCGCTCGAACCGTAATCGCCCACGTCGTGTACGTCCAGCCCGAGCCAGTGGCTCAGTCCGTGCATAAAGAACGGGCGGTGCGCCTGTTCCGCCATCAGCGCTTCGACTTCGCCCTTCATGATGCCCAGCTCGACCAGCCCGCTCACCATAACCCGCACCACTTCCTCATTGACTTCGCGGATGCTGCGGCCCGGCGCGAACAGTTCCAGCGCTTTAAGCTGAGAACGCAGCACGATGTCATAGATGGCGCGCTGCGCCGCGCTGAACTTGCCGTTGACCGGGAAGGTGCGGGTAATATCGCCGGCATAGCCCTGATATTCGCACCCGGCGTCGATCAGCACCAGATCGCCGTCGCGCATCCGGGTTTCATTTTCGGTGTAGTGCAGGATACAGGCGTTATCGCCGCTGCCGACGATAGTGTTGTAAGAAGGGTAGCGCGCGCCGTGGCGGGTAAATTCGTGGTGAATTTCCCCTTCCAACTGATATTCGAACATGCCGGGGCGGCAGGCCTGCATCGCCCGCGTATGCGCCAGCGCGCTGATCTCGCCCGCGCGGCGCAGGATGCTGATTTCCGCCGGCGATTTAAACAGCCGCATCTCATGGACCCACGGCCGCCAGTCCGTCAGCGTCGGCGGGGCGATGAACCCCTGGCGCGTGCCCCGGCGCAGCCTGTCTAGCGCCGCGAACACCAGCTTATCGGCGTAGGCGTATTGTCCCTGGGCGTGATAGATCGCGTCCAGCCCGTTCAGCAGCACCGGCAGCTGGCTAGCGATTTCATCGAAGGGCAGCGCCCGATCGATGCCAAGCGCCGCCGGCGCGGCTTTCTGCCCGAGGCGACGGCCAAACCAGATTTCGGCCGTCAGGTCGCGAACGCGGTTGAAAAGTACGCTATGATGATGTTTCTCATCGCTTTTAACCAACAGCAGCACGGCCTCCGGTTCGTTAAAGCCGGTGAAATACCAGAAGTCGCTGTTTTGGCGGTAGGGATAATCGCTGTCGGCATTGCGCGTCGCTTCGGGGGCGGAAAAAATAATCGCCGCGCTGGCGGGCGCCATTTTCTCCAGCAGCGTCTGACGACGGCGGAGGAACTCTTGTTGACTCATCTCCTGCTCCTGAAAGTATTCCGTTCTGTTCACCGTCCCGCGCGTGGGTATGCGAGTCGCGATGAAATCAATGCAGCGTCGGTTTTTGCCGTTGCGGCGCGATAACCGGCGGGCTGATAAATTCGTTATGGCACAGGATGGCGGAGACGCGGACATATTCGATCACTTCCTCAAGGGATTGCTCCAGCTCTTCCTGATCTTCATCCTCGTCATAGCCGAGCTGGGCGATGTTGCGTAAATCGTCAATGGCTTCCTTCAGCTCGCCCTGCGCTTTGTTCAGCCGCGGCTGAACCACGCCCAGCCCCAGCAGAAAGTGGTTTACCCAGCCTGACAGCGCGTCGGCCCGGTCGAAAACCGTCACCGACTCGTCGTTATCGTCCGGCAGAAAAAGCTGAAACATAAAACCCTCGTCTTCGAGCGTTTCCCGCGTGGTCTGATACAGGTGCTGAAGCGGCTGGGACAGCGTTTGCGGAAAGGCCATCCCTTCGTTGGTCAGCTCAAAAACCAGCGTTCTCCAACTGTCGTCATGGTTGCCGCCGCACAGCATGCCGCTGATCAAACCGTGCATTTCAGCGGCGGTCAGGGCGATCTGCTGCTGGTGTAGCAGCTGGTCCAGGGCTTCATAGCCTGGAAACGTATTCTCTATGGACATGCGCATTCGTCATCGTTGGCAGGATTAGTTCGTGTTATGCTACCACCAAGCTCGGGGGGTATACCAGAAAGGGCTTGTATCTTATATTTTGGATATATATAGTGACGCCCGCTTTGACTGGCCGCGGCCAGACGGCGCAGGTTTTATCCCTAGCGGGCGCGAAAACGAAATGAGGCAGGAAGGGTATGTCTGCACAACCAGTAGATATTCAGATTTTTGGCCGATCGTTAAGAGTCAATTGTCCGCCGGAGCAACAGGAAGCGTTGAATCAGGCTGCGGAAGATCTTAACCAGCGGTTGCAAGATCTTAAAGTTCGTACCAGAGTCACCAACACCGAACAGCTGGTGTTTATCGCCGCGCTGAACGTGTGCCATGAACTGGCGCAGGAACGGGGAAAAACCCGCGACTATGCCGCCAACATGGAGCAGCGTATCCGTATGCTGCAACAGACCATCGAACAGGCGTTGCTGGAGCAGGGCCGCATCACCGATCGTCAGGGCGCGCAGTTTGAGTAACCTCGGGTTTTGACAAAAGTCGGGTGTTTTTACGCGATAAGACGTGCTAAGGTTTATAGCGAGTAACGAATAAAATTTCTCTGAGATGTTTGTCAGCGGGCCAGTCCCCTGAGCCGATATTTCAAACCAATAGAATGTAACGCTCCGTGGTTGGTGAGCATGCTCGGTCCGTCCGAGAAGCCTTAAGACTGCGACGTTATGTTCACCTTGAACCAAGGGTTCAAGGGTTACAGCCCGCAGCGGCATCTCGGAGATTCCCTTTCCTTCACCTGCGATCGTTCGCGGCTATCGCCCCCCATTTTGTATGCAGCCGATTCCATCATCCATACTTTCGCTCTCTTCAGCCCAGCTTCGCCGACAAATCCGTCGCGATGTGCGTCAGCGCCGTCGTCAGCTCAGCGCAGAGCAGCAGGCGCAGTTCGCTCAGCAGGCGTCGGAGCGGGTATTGGCGCATCAGAAAATACGCCAGGCGGACAGCATCGCGGTGTTTTTGTCATTTGACGGCGAACTGGATACGCGGCCGCTGATTCAGCAGTTCTGGCAACGGGGCAAACGGGTTTATCTACCGGTGTTGCATCCGTTCAGCGCCGGGAATTTGCTGTTTTTGCGCTACGAACCCGATAGCGAACTGGTGCTGAACCGGCTGAAGATTTTAGAGCCCCGCCTGGACGTGCGGCGGGTATTGCCCCTGCAACGGCTGGACGTGCTGCTGACCCCGCTGGTGGCGTTTGACCGGCAGGGGCAGCGGCTGGGGATGGGCGGCGGTTTCTATGACCGCACCTTGCGGGATTGGCCGCGGGGCGGGCCCTATCCTATCGGCCTGGCGCATGATTGCCAGCAGGTCGACCTGATGCCGGTGGAAAGCTGGGACATCCCGCTGCCGGAAATTATCACCCCTTCGCGCTGTTGGCGCTGGTGAGCTCGTGCCGCAGCATTTGCTGCACCAGCTCGACGCAGCGCAGAAAACGCGAGTCGTAGTCTGATTCTTCCACGTGGACATAACGGATGCCGTTCTCTACCAGCATTTTTTTCAGCAGATTCTGAAACTCCGCGCGCGCGGTTGCGCTGCCCAGGCTGCGTAAGCCGTCCGCCACCCACGGCGTGTTGTTTTCCAGCAGAATCACCAGATCAAAACGGTATTCATCAATAAGCGCCTGAACGAACGGATGTTCGCGCCCTTCATATTTTTTGCAAAACGCCTGCGTGGTAACGAAGTCGGTATCGATAAAGGCCACTTTATTGGCGTATTTAACCGCGAAATCAATGTACTGCGCCTGCCCTAGGGCGATTTTGTCGTAATCGGAATATTGCAGGGCCATTTCGTCGCCGCCCAGATGGGAAAACACGTAATCCCGGCCGTATTCCCAGGCGCTGGTGGTGTTGAAGATATTTGCCAGCTTGTTGACCAGCGTGGATTTGCCGCTGGATTCGCCGCCGAGCACGGCCACGGTGCGCACAAAGAAAGGTTTTACTTCGGTGGGGATATATTCCCAATAGCGAAAGGGGTCGCGGCGGATCTGTGAACCGCTGATGCTCATAAATGAACGCTGCGGATCCACCAATACCGTTTCGATGCCCAGTTGTTCACGGTATTGCGGCGCATCCTGTTCTTCACTGGTATAGACGAAATTCGGCTCGATGCCTTTCTGCTGCATAAAGGCGCGAATGCCCTTGCTCCACACGTCCCAGCCGTGCGGGTAGGGCTCCATACCCTGTTCGTTAAAGGCATGGATGCGGATATTCTTCTGATATTTAAAGGTTTGCAACAGCCAGCGCAGGCGATCGCTCACCGTCGGCTGCTGCGACATGGAGCTGTTGTCAAACAGCTGCCGGTCGCGCGGCTCGTCGTAGCCCAGAATAACGTGCAGTTCGTCCACCTGGCTGCAGGCGCGCTGGATCAGATAGATGTGCCCGGTGTGCAGGGGGTAGAACTTGCCGAATACCACGCCTATCTTTTTTTCGTGGCGCGGGAATTCCAGCCCGAGAAAACGGTGCAGCGCTTCAAGCTTCTGCGCGCTGGGGCTTTTGATCTTGGCGTTAAGCAACTGGCTGAGATAGCCCTTGGTCATCTCCGTCGCATCGGCGACCTGCTGCAAGGTACATCCCTTTTGCCGGATGGCGGATTTCAGATAATCGAATGGCGACATAGTCCGACGCTCCTGTTTAGTCTACTAAACAAGATACCACAGCGCGCCGGATGCGTGGCGGAATTTACAGCTCGTCGAGAATATCCAGCGCGTCGGCCAGTTTTTTGACGCCGAAAACCTGCATATTGGCCGGCGGTTTTTTCGGCATGTTGGCGTGCGGCACGATGGCGCGTTTAAAGCCGTGCTTGGCCGCTTCCGCGATACGCTCCTGGCCGCTGGGCACCGGGCGGATCTCCCCCGCCAGTCCCACCTCGCCGAATACCACCAGATCCTGCGGCAGCGGGCGATCGCGCAGACTGGACACCAGCGACAGCAGCAGCGCCAGATCGGCGCTGGTTTCCGTCACCTTGACGCCGCCGACCACGTTGACGAACACGTCCTGATCGGACATCTGCAGGCCGCCGTGGCGGTGCAGTACCGCCAGCAAAATGGCCAGCCGGTTTTGCTCCAGCCCGACCGCCACCCGCCGCGGGTTGGCCATCATCGACTGGTCCACCAGCGCCTGAATCTCCACCAGCAGCGGGCGCGTGCCTTCCCACACCACCATCACCGAACTGCCGGAGGTGACTTCGTCGCCGCGGCTGAGGAAAATGGCGGACGGATTGCTGATTTCACGCAGCCCCTGCTCGGTCATGGCGAACACGCCCAGCTCGTTGACCGCGCCGAAACGGTTTTTATGGCTGCGCAGGGTGCGAAAACGGGAGTCGGCGTCGCCGTCCAGCAGCACCGAGCAGTCGATGCAGTGCTCCAGCACTTTCGGGCCGGCCAGCGAACCGTCTTTGGTGACGTGGCCGACCATGATGATGGCCACGCCGCGCGTCTTGGCGAAACGGGTCAGATAGGCGGCGGTTTCCCGCACCTGCGCCACGCTGCCGGGAGACGACTGGATATCGGCCAGATGCATCACCTGAATGGAGTCGATCACCATCAGCTTCGGCTGTTCCTGCTCGGCAATCAGGCAAATCTGTTCGATGCTGGTTTCGGAAAGCATATTCAGGTTGTGGGCGGGCAAACCGAGGCGGTGCGCGCGCATCGCCACCTGCTGCAACGACTCTTCCCCCGTCACGTACAGGGTTTTCATCTGTTCGGACAGCTTGCACAGCGTTTGCAGCAGCAGGGTGCTTTTACCCGCGCCGGGGCTGCCGCCGATCAGAATGGCGCTGCCCGGCACCACGCCGCCGCCCAGCACCCGGTCGAACTCCTGAAAACCGGTGGAAAAGCGCGGCAACGCCTCCAGGCTGATTTCCGACAGCTTTTGCACCCGGCTGACGCCCGCGCTCTCGCCGGCGTAGCCCGTCAGACGATCGGAGCGCGAGGAGGAGGAGGCCGCCGCCAGACGAACTTCGGTAATGGTGTTCCAGGCGTGACAGGCGCTGCACTGTCCCTGCCAGCGCGGATAATCTGCTCCGCATTCATTACATACAAAGGCGCGTTTGACTGCTTTTGCCACGGATCACCTCGGTTGAATTAGCGTTTTTCGTGTCTCATGCTGCCGCTGAGGATGCACAGCACGCCGGTCAGGTCGGCATGACGAATGGTAACGGCCGACTGTTCGTTGACTTTCGGTTTGGCATGATAGGCGATGCCCAGGCCGGAGGCTTTGATCATCAGCAGATCGTTGGCGCCGTCGCCGATGGCCACCGTCTGCTGCAGGGGAATCTCCAGTTTCTCCGCCAGCTGGCGCAGCGTGGCGGCTTTGTATTTGGCGTCGATAATCGGCCCGACGACTTCGCCGGTCAGTTTACCGTCCCGCACGCCCATCTCGTTGGCGACGGCGGCGACCAGGCCCAGTTCGTCGCGCAGATAATCGGCGAAATAGGTAAATCCGCCGGAGGCGATGGCGATATGCCAGCCGGCCTCCTGAAGCTGGCGAACCATATCGGTCAGCCCCGGCATCAGCGGCAGGGTTTGGCGAACTTGATGCAGAATATCCGCATCGGCGCCTTTCAAGGTGCCCACCCGCTGGCGCAGGCTGGCGGCAAAGTCCAGCTCGCCGCGCATCGCCCGTTCGGTCACTTCGGCCACCAAATCGCCGGTGCCCGCCAGTTTGGCGATCTCGTCGATGCATTCAATCTGAATCGCGGTGGAGTCCATATCCATCACCAGCAAACCCGGCGACCGCAGGGTGGGGGAGTTGCGCATGGGGGCGGCGTCCATATTCAGCTCATGCGCCAGCTTGCTCGCCCGCGGCGTCAGCGTGCCCGCCAGCCGCACCACCTGATAATCCCCCACGCTCCACGCGCTGACAATCACCATCGCCGCGCCCAGCCGACGCTGATAGCGGGCCAGCAAATTCTTGTCCAGCACGTCGCTGTACAGCACCCAGCCGCTATCTCCGGCACGGTAATCGAGCGGCATCACTTCATCGCCGCTCAGCGACAGCGGCAGTCCGGGCCAATGGTTAATCTCGTCCGGGAGATCACGATAGGTCAGACTATTCGACATGGGGCAGATCCTCTACTGGCGGTAATGATATGGCTGGGTACGACCTGTCCGGCGCGTATAGGTATCCGGCAGCCACAAAGATATCGGTCGGAAAACAGGGCAACAAGCTATCCTATCGTCAACGCTTCTGGCAACATAAAGTATCCAAAACGCGTAAGGATTATCATGGTTCGGGCCCGGGTAAAATTCCGCCTCCATCGTACAGCCATTGTGCTGATTTGCTTAACTCTGCTGGTGATATTGATGCAGGGGGCGTCCTATTTCAGCCTGAGCCACCAGATGGCGCGCTCCGAGCAGGTTGAAGAGCTGGCGCGCACCTTGACCAGACAGGTCGCCTACGGCCTGTCGCCGCTGTTGGAAAGCGCCGACGACAACAGCCAGAAAATTCATGACATCCTTAAGCAACTCACCGATCACAGCCGCATTCTGGATGCCGGCATTTATCAGCAGGACGGTTCGCTGGTGGCCCGCGCCGGCGAGCAGGTTCCACTCCGGGACCGGCTGGCGCTGGATGGCAACCGGGTGGGCAGCTACTTTAATCATCAACTGGTGCAGCCGATCGAGGGGAAAGACGGCCCGATAGGGTTTCTGCGCGTTACCCTTGATACGCACGTGCTGGCGACGGAAGCCAAGCAGGTGGATAACACCACCAATATTCTGCGTTTAATGATCCTGCTGTCGCTGGCCATCGGCATCATTCTGACCCGTACCCTGTTGCAGAACCGCCGCACCCGCTGGCAGCAGTCGCCCTATCTGCTCACCGCCGGCACGCCGGTAAAAGAGGATGACGGCGCGGAGAATGAAACCGGGGCGGAGGGCGACGGGCGGGGAAAGAAGGAAGGCTAGCTGATGCGGCAGCCTTCGAGCTGATTACTGGCGTTCCTGGCGGCGGTAATTGCGCGAGTCATCCGCTTTACATCAATGTATCTGATAAAAAACGCATGCTACCATGGCGGCATGGATATGCTAATGGTAATAATTATCATCTCCATTCTTTGGCGAGGGCGTTGATTTGGCCGCCGCTCCATAAAGCGCGCCGTTAATCATCCATGGTTAATATTTGAAGAGTAAAAAACATTGATGACGAATCTCTTGCATGCCAGCAACCTTACGCTCGGGTACGATAAAAAAATCGTCGCGGAAGCCTTGAGCGTCGCGATCCCGGATAATCAATTCAGCGTGATTATCGGCCCCAATGCCTGCGGCAAATCAACCCTGTTGCGCGCGCTGTGCCGGCTGTTGAAACCGTTGGCGGGGGAAGTGCTGCTGGACGGAAGAAATATTCACCACCTCCCCACCAAAGCGCTGGCACGGCAAATAGGCCTGTTGCCGCAGCATGCCATCGTGCCGGATAACATCACCGTGGCCGATCTGGTGGCGCGCGGGCGTTATCCGCATCAGAGCCTGCTGCGCCAGTGGAGCGCGGCGGATCAGGAAGCGGTGGAACAGGCGATGAACGCCACCAACGTCGGTGAGCTGGCCGATCGCAGCGTGGATGAGCTGTCCGGCGGGCAGCGCCAGCGGGTATGGATAGCCATGGTGCTGGCGCAGCAGACGCCGCTGTTACTGCTGGACGAACCCACCACCTGGCTGGATATGGCTCACCAGATTGATCTGCTCGATCTGTTTCGCGATCTTCATCAACAGCATGGCCGCACGCTGGTGGCGGTTCTGCACGACCTGAATCAGGCCTGCCGTTACGCCGACCATCTGATAGTGATGCAGGCCGGACGGATTATGGCGCAGGGGAAACCGGCCGAAATCGTCAGCGCCGAGCTGATCGGCCAGGTGTTCGGCATGCGCAGCGTGATCATTGACGACCCGGTATCCCATACGCCGCTGATTGTACCCTGTGGGCGTTACGACAGGATCCCTGACGCCAGTTGTTGATTCAACTGGTCTCCGATATTTCTGAGATACCGGTGGGATCAGATCCGCATACTCATGCATGACTGATGATTTATCTCCCACCAAAAACGCCCACCGGGGCAAACTTTCGTGTGTTAACCACCAAAAAGCGGATGATATTTCAAATAAAATGCTAATGATAATAAATATCATTAGCATTTTATTTTTTTGCTGTGCTAAAGTTTTTGACGGCAAAATCTGGTTACATTAATGATGTTAATATATCCGCGTAAAGGTTAATAATATGAAAATAAAGCATAAAAAATGTATTTACGCTCCCTTATCCATGGGGTTGGTGCTGACAATGGTGCATCCATTGCAGGCAATGGCCGCAGGCACGGTCAAAGCCCAGGACGACACCATTACCGTGATCGCCGGGAAGACGACCGAACAGCCTACCGCCCCGCTGAAAGGAATAGTGGCCACTACCAGCCAGGCCGGGAGTAAAACAGCAACCCCTTTGATAAAAACGCCGCAATCTATTTCAGTAATAACCCGCGATCAGATGGATGCGCAGGATGTATCCTCCGTTCCGCAGGCTTTGCGCTATACCGCCGGGGTGTTCTCCGAATACCG
This sequence comes from Brenneria corticis, assembly GCF_003115855.1. Taxonomy (GTDB): domain Bacteria; phylum Pseudomonadota; class Gammaproteobacteria; order Enterobacterales; family Enterobacteriaceae; genus Brenneria; species Brenneria corticis. The sequence goes on along the minus strand of NZ_KZ819089.1, from coordinate 50,801 downwards.
GGGCAGTTCCAACCGCTATGACGAGGTGTTTATTCGCGGATTTTCCTATGTGCCGCGATTTCTGGACGGTTTGGGTTTTGGCGCGGCTGCCGGATCGCAAACCGGGGTGATTGAGCCCTGGTTGCTGGAGCGGGTGGAAGTGGTCAAAGGCCCTGCGTCAGTGCTCTACGGCCAGGTAAATCCCGGCGGCCTGGTCAGTATGACCAGCAAACGTCCGACGGCCACCCCGATACGTAAAATCCAACTGAAAGGCGGCAATGATGATCTGGCTCAGGGGGCATTTGACTTTGGCGGCGCGTTGAATGATGACAATACCCTGCTGTATCGCCTCAACGGTCTGGCACGCACCCAGCATAATGAGATCGGGGCTTATAAAGAGACCCGCTACGCGATCGCCCCGTCGCTGACCTGGTATCCCAATATCGATACCCGTTTCACTTTGCTGACCAGTTTCCAGAAAGACCCGGATGCCGGCTACCGTAACTTCCTGCCGGCGGTGGGCACGGTATTCGGCACCGAGCGGGGCCATATTCCCCGTGACTTTAATGTCAGCGATCCGTCCTACAATCAGTCGGAGCGCGAGCAATCCGCCATTGGTTATGAGTTTGAACACAATTTCGGCGAAATATTTACCTTTAGACAGAATGCGCGCTACGCCTCGATAGATCAAAAATACAAAGCGTTCATGTTTGCCAGAGCGTCGACAGACTATGAGCTGTTACGGAGAGCCACGAAAGAAGAACGCAGTACCGATGAGTTTGTGCTGGACAACCAGTTACAGGCCCAGTTCGCCACCGGCGCGGTGGATCATTTGGTACTGGCCGGGCTGGACTACCGGTGGAACAAGGATCGGGCGGAACTGTGGCGCGACGTGGCCCAAAGTCTCGACTGGTCGGCGCCCCGCTACGGCGCCGTCGTAGACGAAAGCGCAATGACCAAGGATACGGATGAGTTGCAGACTCTGGATCAGGTCGGCGTCTATTTGCAGGATCAAGTGGAATGGAACCGCTGGAATCTGCTGCTGTCGGGACGGTATGACTGGACGGAAGTCCGCACCGATAATTATGCTTCGAGCTCCAGCGTGCAGCAAAACGATAATAAATTCACCGGTCGTGCGGCGTTGTTGTATGCCTTCGATAGCGGGGTTTCGCCGTATATCAGCTACAGCACCTCTTTCGAGCCCTCCCTCCAGACCAACCGTGCGCCGGGCTCTGCGCCTTTTGATCCGACCACCGGCAAACAGGTGGAAGTCGGGATTAAATACCAGCCGCCGGGCTGGAATACCCTGATGAGCCTGTCGCTCTACGATCTGCGCCAGCAAAATGTCGCGACCAGAAGCGCCAACTATACCTGGCTTGAACAGGTCGGAGAGATCCGCAACAAAGGGCTGGAGGCGGAAGTGCATTCGGCACTGACCGAATCCATCAATCTGATCGCCTCCTATAGCTATATCGATTCCGAAACCGTCAAAACCACCGTAGCCGGCACCCAGGGCAATACTCCGGCGCGCATTCCTTCGCATATGGCTTCACTGTGGGGGGAATACAATTTCCACTCCGGCGCGGCCAGCGGCCTGGGTATCGGTCTCGGCGCCAGATATATCGGCACCAGTCAGGGTAACGCCCAGAACACCTTTAAAGTCCCGGCGGTCGATTTATACGACGCGAAAGTAAGCTATGAACTGGGCGGGCTGACGCCATCGCTGAAGGGCGTGTCGGCGCAGATCAATCTTAACAATATTTTCGATAAAGAATATGTCGCCTCCTGTGCTTCCAACACCGCCTGCTTCTACGGTATTGGGCGTACGGTTACCGCGACGGTTAATTATGAGTGGTAGCGTCTCTGGTCGTTGATCCGATCGTAGCGATCAAACATGTGGTATAGCGGCGCTCCGGGTTATGGTCCCGAAAGTTCGGGACAACCCGGCGTGCCCGATTAGATTGGCTCACGGCAGAGAGAGTAGTCCTATGAATCACCAAGCTGAGCAATCCCCGATTCACTTGATGCTGCGCCGGCACGATGCCGGCTGCGAGGCATGGTGGCGTGAATTGAGCAAGGAAGAGATACCGCGCCTGGAAAAACGCTCCGCCAGCCATTTCCGGGTGACCTTCTTTTGGCGCGACCCGCAAGGCAGCGAGCAGACATCCGCCATTCGCCATGTCTGGATAGACATCAATTGCGTTACCGACCATCACAGTATGTCGCCGGAGTCGATGGCGCGTTTGCCGGGCACCGATGTCTGGTACTGGAGCACCATTCTGGAGTCGAACTGGCGCGGCAGCTACTCGTTTATTCCCGCCGCCGACCAGCAGCGCTTTATCCCGCCTGAAGGCGATATCCGCAGCCAGCGCCTGGCGCAGCGTAAATGGTGGTGTGAGATGTTAAAACAGGCGACGCACGATCCCCTCAACCGGCGCAGGCATTGGCACAGCAGTCGCGGACACCCGCTGTCGGGGCTGCATCTGCCCGATGCGCCGCCGCAACCGGCCTGGCGGGACTTTGACCTCGGCTCGGGTTATCAACCTCCCGCGGCGCGTTTGCAACCCTATCGCTGGCACAGTCAGCGTCTTGATAACACCCGAACGGTCTGGGTTTTCAACACCGGTGAGACGCAGCCCGATAAGCGCCCCTTGGCGATCCTGCTGGACGGCCAGTTCTGGGTGTCGGGAATGCCCCTCTGGTCCGCTCTGATGAAGCAGACGCAATCCGGCCAATTGCCGGAAGCGGTTTATCTGCTGATTGATGTTATCGATCAGCAGCATCGGGGCCGGGAATTGCCCTGCAACGAACAATTCTGGCTGGCGGTACAGGAAGAACTGCTGCCGCAGATCGCCGGGATTTGCGCCTATCAGGCCGATGCCGGCACTACCGTGGTGGCCGGGCAAAGCTATGGGGGGCTGGCGGCGCTGTTTGCGGGATTGCATTGGCCGCAACGTTTCGGCTGCGTGCTCAGCCAGTCCGGCTCTTTCTGGTGGCCGCGCGGGGATCTGATATCGGCGACCGAGGCTGCTGACGGCGAGTGCCGGTTAATTGAACAAATTAAACAAGGCTTGGGCAGTGGTGGAAAACTGAAAATCTTTGTGGAGGCCGGGCAGCGCGAAATGTTAATCCACCGGGTTAATCAACGCCTGTTCGAGGTCTTGCGCCATACCCACCATTCCCTGTATTACCGGGAGCTGAACGGCGGTCACGACGCTCTGTGCTGGCGCGGCGGGCTGATTGACGGCCTGACGGCTCTCTGGTCGCCGGATTTCCCGGCAATGCGCACAAATTCACCGGCGGCGATCATCACCGCTGGCAGACAGGAGCCATAACATGGAACAGCAAATTCAAAATCCGTTCGATGATGAACGTTATCTCTTCCTGGTACTCATTAATGACGAGGAGCAGTACAGCCTGTGGCCGGATTTCAAGGCGACGCCTCCAGGTTGGCGAACCGTGCTGGGGCCCTTGCCGCGCGCGGAGTGCGTCGCTTGGCTTGATGCCAACTGGGTCGATATGCGACCAGCCAGTCTGCGCAACGCGCAACAAGCATCATAATCCACCAGCAGGAGGCTTCAGTTCATGACCGATACATCCCTATCCCCCGATACCGCTACCTCGTTGCAGGTGTTGCCGATGGTGGCTGCGCAGCCCGGTATCTGGTTTGCCGATCAACTCTCCCCCTGGTCGAACACTTTCGCGGTGGCCCACTATGTGGAAATCAACGCTGAATTGACGCCGGAGCTTATGCTTGACGCGATACGTCAGGGGCTGATGGAGGCCGACACCGTCAGGGCGCGCTTTGAAGAGCGGGATGGCGAGGCGGTGCAGATCCTGCCTGCGGCGGGGGATGATAGTAATCCGCCCCGCCCCGAATATATCGATCTCAGTCATGAGGCGGATGCGCCCGCCCTTGCCCTGGCGGTGATGCGTCAGGATCTGGCCGGCAACCTGCGGGCTGGCGGCGATAAGGTGCTGTACCGTCATATCCTGTTCCGCCTCAGCGCCGCCCCGGCCCGCTGGTTCTGGTATCAGCGTTATCATCATCTGATGGTCGACGGTTTCAGTTTCACCGCGCTGACCCGCAGAATCGCGCAAATCTACGCTGCGCGCTGTCGCGGCACTTCCGCCGGTCCATCGCCGTTTACGCCTTTTTCTGCCGTGGTGCGGGAATATCTTGACGGGCGGAATTCCGCCGCCAGCGAGCGCGCCAGGGATTTCTGGCTGGAGAAATGCCAGCAGTTGCCGCCGTCCGTCAGCCTTTCGGCGCAGCCGTTGTCTGATAATCATCCTTCGCCTCACGTATTGCGTCATTCTGTGCGCCTGGACGCCGACGATTTTGCGCGCCTGACGGCCCCCGCGCTGACGGCGCGGTTAAGCGCCATGGAAATCGCCCTGGCGCTGACGGCGGTCTGGGTGGGGCGTTTGAGCGGCCGCACGGCTTATACCGCGGGATTCACCTTTATGCGCCGTATGGGATCGCAGGCATTAGACGCCGTCGGCCCGGTGGTGAACGTTCTGCCGGTGCCGATTTATGCCGATCCCGACGCGACCCTGTATGAGGTGGCGCGCGTCGTGGCGGCGGAGCTCAAGGCGGTACGGCGCCATCAGTCCTACGATGGCGAACAGCTGCTGCGCGATCTCGGCCGCATCGGCGAAAGCCAGGGCGTGATGGGGCCGACCTTTAATATCAAGTTATTCGATTATCAGCTTGAGTTTCACGGCGTTAAGGCGATTACGCACCAGTTGGCGTCGGGGCCGGTCAGCGATCTCGAGATCGATCTTTATCTCGATGAGAGCGGCGCGCTGAGCGTGGAACTGTTGGCAAATCAAGCGCGTTACCGGCAGGAACAGCTGGCGGATTACGCCGCCAGCCTGCCGCTGTTGCTGCGCCAGTTCGCCCGCGACGGCTCGTTGGCGGTCGGGGAGGCCAGCTTGCTGGACGAGACGGCGCGGCAGCGGCTGTCACAGTGGGGCGATGGCGGCGCGACTCAAGGCGTTAAGCATGAAACCACCGTGCTGGACGCCTTTTTGCGCCGGTGCGAGGAACAACCGCAGGCGGTCGCCCTGCGCTGGCAAGATGAGGAAATCAGCTACCTACAGTTGAGGCGGAAGTCTGCCCGGCTGGCGCGTCTGTTGCTCGACGGCGAGGCGCAGTCTCCGACGGCCATCCTGTTGCCGCGCGGACCGGAGTGCGTGGTGGCGATGCTGGCCGTGATGATGGCCGGTCAGGTGGTGATGGTATTGGACGCGGACTCTCCGCCGGAACGACTGGCGATGATGATCGCCGAGAGCCGGCCCGGCCGGTTGATTACCATCGAGTCCCTGCGCCCGCGCTTCGCCGCTTTTGCGGCGATCCCCCTGATATGTCTGGACAGCGCGCCGCTGACGGCATTCAGCGACCGGCCGCTGGACGACGCCGAGCGTGGGTTCCCGCTCCGCGGCGAGCATCTGGCCTATATCATCTATACGTCGGGTTCCACCGGAACGCCGAAAGGGGTGATGAATACCCATGGCGCGCTGCTCAATCTGCTCAACGTCCACCGGGCCGGCGCGTTTTCCACGGCGGCGAGGATGTTGTCGGAAAGAGGGGAGACCCGACGGCTGCGCACCGGGCACAGCGCCGCCTGGGTGTTTGATGCCAGCTGGGATCCGCTGCTGGGGATGATTGACGGTCAGAGAATGGATCTGTTCGATGACGATACGCGTCGCGATGCGCTGGCGCTGGTAACGGCGATTCAACGTCAAGGCACCGACATTATTGAAGTGACGCCGCTGATGCTGACGCAGATGTTGGCCGCCGGGCTATTCGCGCCGGGCGGACACCAGCCGCTGATGATCCTGCTGGGAGGCGAGGCGGTATCCTCCGCGCTCTGGCAGCAGCTAAGGCAGTACCCGCAGGTGGCGGTACGCAATTATTATGGCCCGACGGAGTGTACCGTCGATAGCGTGATCGCCGATGCGGCGGATTCGCCGCAACCCGCCATCGGCCGCCCGGTGGCGGGGATGCGCGCCTGGGTATTGGATGCCCGATTGCAGCCGATGCCGGCAGGGGCGACCGGCGAACTCTATCTGGGCGGGGCCGGACTGGCTCGCGGCTATCTTGCCAGGGCGGGGTTGACCGCTTCCCGGTTTGTCGCCTCGCCCTTCGGCAACGGTGAACGGCTCTATCGCACCGGTGATTTGGTACGTTGGCGCAGCGACGGCCAGCTCGATTTCGTCGGCCGCGTCGACCATCAGGTCAAAATCCGTGGGTATCGCATCGAACTGGGTGAGGTGGAAAACGCGCTCGCGGCGCTGCCGGACGTGAAAAGCGCCGCGGTAGTGACCCGCGAAACGGAAGGCCGTTTTCAACTGGTGGCGTACTGCGCGGTGGACGAGATCTTGACGGCGGAGCCGCAGCAGGTTAGCGAACGACTCTATGCTCGGTTACGAGAGCGTATTCCTGAATATATGCTGCCCAGTCAACTGGTGCTGCTGCCGCAGTTGCCGGTCAACAGCAGCGGCAAAATAGATCGCCGCGCGTTGCCGCAGCCTGAAGTCGAGCCGTCGCAACGACGGCTGCCGCAAAATGACCGCGAACGGCTGTTGTGCGACGCCATCGCCGCGGTGCTGCGTCTGACGGCTTTTGGCGCCGACGACGATTTCTTTCTGCAAGGGGGCGACAGCATTTCCGCCATGATGCTGTCCAATAATCTGAGACTGGCCGGTTACCGGTTGCCGGCAAAGGATATTTTCTCCCTTCGCACTCCGCTGGCGATGGCGCCCGCCATGACCGCCGGGCAGGATGACGATAATCTTTCCGCGGTGCCGCTGCTGACTGACGACAAGGCGCTGATGGCGCGCGTCAACGCCAAATACGGCCCGGTCAGTTGGGTATTGCCGACCTTGCCGTTGCAGCAGGGATTACTGTTCCATGCTCAACTGGGAGACGGCAGCGGCAATTATAATGCCTTGAGTCGCTTTGACTTTGAGGGATCGCTGACCGAGTCGCAAATAAAGGCGGCGCTGGACAGTATGATGGCGCGTCACCCGCAGCTCAATGCGTGCTTCGATAACGCCTTGCATGATGTGCCGTTGCAAATATTGCCGCGGCGGACCTCGGGGGATCGTTGGCCGTGGCGCCAGCACGATCTGAGCGCAATGAGCGAACGGGAACAGCAGCAGAGCCTGCAACGCATTGAACAGGAGGCGTTGGACCGGGATTTGCTGATTGACGGCAGTGATGCTCCGCTGGTCCGGGCAATACTGGTGCAATTTTCCTCACGGCGTTCAACGCTGCTGATTGTCGCCCATCATCTGGTGGCCGACGGTTGGTCTTCCGCCATCATGCTGCGCGAACTGCTGTTTGTGCTTGGCGGCATGGCGGCTTCCCTGCCGGCGCCGCAGGCCGATTATGTCTCGGTGATCGGCCAGTTGGCGGCGCGCGACAAAGGCCCCGCGCAAACGGCCTGGCGCGAAGCGCTGGCGGACGTCGCGCCTTGCGTGCTGTTCGGCGACGCTCCGTCCGCCCAAGGGGCAATGCGACGCCTGCCGATAACCTTGGACCCGGCGTTGCAGCGCGATCTGGAATCATTGCGCCTGCGGTGGCGGCTAACGCTAAATACGCTGTTGCAGGGAATTTGGGCGACGCTGCTGGGCGCCGTCAGCGGCCGCGATGACGTGGTGTTCGGCACGCCGGTATCCGGGCGTTTTACCGGGCCGACGGGAACCGGCGACCATATTGGCTTGTTCAGCAATACCGTACCGGTGCGCATCCGGTTGCAGCCCCATTGCGCCCTGCTGGAACAGCTGGCGCAAATACAGTCGCAGCAGATTGACCTGCTGGCTCATGACAATTTGGGCCTCGGCGAGATCCAGCAACTGGCGGGAGGAGAGACCCTGTTTGATACCCTGCTGGTGGTGGAAAACTATCCGGATGAAGGTGAATTGCTGCATCGTCCCTTCGGCGAGGTACGCTGCGTCGGCATGTGTAACCGCGGGTATACCCACTATCCGTTGACGCTGATGGCCGTTCCCGACGACGCATTGTCGCTGCACCTGGAGTACCGTGAAGGCCAGGTGGATGCCGAGGCGGTGGCGCAGCGCCTGCAACTGCTGCTGCGGCAACTGGTCGCCACGCCTGAGCAACCGCTGGCGCAGCTGTCGCTGTTGAGCGAGCCGGAACGGATAATGTTGCAGAGCGTCAATCACACCGCGCGGGAGATAGCGCCGGATACCCTGAGCGGGCAGCTGGCGCGTCAGGCCGCGCACTCGCCGCAGGCCCTGGCGCTGGTGGATGAAACCCAGGCGCTGAGCTATGCCGAGGTGCGCGAACAGGTGGAACTGCTCGCCCAGCGTTTGGTGGCCGCGGGCGTGATTCCCGGCGACACGGTGGCGGTGGCGCTGCCGCGTTCGGTGTTTCTGTCGCTGGCGTTAATGGCGGTGGTTGAAGCCGGCGCGGCTTATCTTCCGCTGGATACCGGGTATCCCGACGAACGTCTGCAACTGATGATCGACGATGCGCAACCGCGCCTGATCGTCACCGATGCCTCGCAACGCGGACGTTTCGCCGGGGCGGGGGATATCTTTTGCTACGAACGCCGGCTGACGAAGGATAGCGCTCTGGCGCCGTGCCGTCAGGCGTCGTCGCCCCATCATCCGGCCTATATTATCTACACCTCCGGCTCCACCAGCCGGCCGAAAGGCGTGGTCATTGCCCATAACGCCATCGTTAATCGATTGCTGTGGATGCAGCATCAGTTCCCGCTGGGCGCCGATGACGTGGTGTTGCAAAAAACGCCGTGCAGTTTCGACGTATCCGTATGGGAGTTTTTCTGGCCGCTGATGGTCGGGGCGACGCTGGTGATGGCGCCGCCGGAAGCCCATCGCGATCCGCAGGCGTTAATGGCGCTGATAGAAAAGCACCGCGTCACCACCCTGCATTTCGTTCCCTCCATGCTGGCGGCTTTTGTCGACGCGCTGGACGACGAGAACGCCGGGCGCACCTGCGCAACCCTGCGGCGGGTTTTCTGTAGCGGGGAGGCGCTTTCCGCCGAACTCTCCCGCAACTGGGAAAGGATGACCGGCATACCGCTGTATAATCTTTACGGCCCGACCGAAGCGGCGGTCGACGTCAGCTGGCATACCGCCAGCGGCGACGCGCTGGCGGCGGTGACCGGCACCAGCGTGCCCATCGGTCGTCCGGTATGGAATACGGGGTTGCGCATTCTCGACCCCTGGTTGCGCCCCGTGCCGCCGGGCGTCGCCGGCGAGCTTTACCTGAGCGGCGAGCAGCTGGCGCAGGGGTATCTGCACCGGCGGGAACTGACGGCCAGCCGCTTTGTCGCTGACCCTGAAACGGTCGGCAAACGCATGTACTGTACCGGCGATGTGGCCCGCTGGTTGCCGGATGGGTCGGTGGAATATCTCGGCCGGCGGGACGATCAGCTGAAGATACGCGGACAGCGTATCGAACCGGGTGAGATTGAGTCTGCGCTGGTCGCCTTGCCGGGGGTTCGTCAGGCCGCGGTGCATGCCCGGGTGCTGGGCCATGGCGGATCGACGGCCGGGGTGGATGCCCGTCAGTTAATCGGCTATGTGGTGCCCGAATCTCCAGTGCCGCTGGATGGCGAGGCGTTGCGCGCCGCGCTGGCCTTGCATTTGCCTCCTCATATGGTGCCGGTGGCGGTGGTGGTGCTGCCTTCTCTGCCCCTGAGCGCCAACGGCAAGCTCGATCGCAAGGCGCTGCCTTTACCCGAGGAGGGAAGAGGGCGGCGAGGACGTCCGCCGCGCCCGGGACTGGAGACCCGGCTGGCCGAACTGTTCGCCCGTTTGCTGGAGCGAGACGGCGTTAATGCCACCGACGACTTTTTCGCCCTGGGCGGCCATTCGCTGCTGGCGATGCGGCTGGCCGCGGAGCTGCGGCGCGAACTGGATAAACCGGTTTCGGTCGGCCAGTTGATGGTGGCGTCTACGGTGGAAAAACTGGCGCAACTGCTTGACGGCGAACAGGCCGGCGAGGAGATGCGGCGCGCCGGGTTCGATCAAGTGTTGCCGCTGCGCGCGGGGGACGGACACCCGCTGTTCTGTATTCATCCTGCTTCCGGATTTGCCTGGCAGTTTAGCGTACTGCCGCGCTATCTGGCGTCGCGCTGGCCGGTCATCGGCTTACAGTCGCCGCGTCCGGACGGCCCCATCGCTCGTTGCGCCACCATGGATGAGGTGTGCGAACACCATCTGGTCAATCTGCGGCGGGTGCAGCCCCACGGGCCGTATCATCTGATCGGCTATTCGCTGGGCGGCACCGTGGCGCAGGGTATCGCCGCGCGTCTACAAGAGCAGGGCGAGACGGTGGCCTTTCTCGGCCTGCTGGATACCTATCCTCCGGAAACGCAGGACTGGACGGCGTCGATGGATGAAAAGGCCAGGCAGGAGGTCGACAACGAACGCGAGCTGTTTATGGCCGCCACCGAGGAGAGGGAGGATCTCGCCCTGGAGCAGCAGAAGCGCAGCATGTTTGATGATATTGAGGCCAATTACGCGGACTCGGTGCGTTTGCTGTCGCAGACCCGTACCGCGCGTTACCAGGGGGAAGCCACGCTGTTTGTCGCCAAAGGATCGCTTCCCGAGGGGATGGATGTGCAGGCCGCCTGGGCGCCCTATGTGCAGCGATTACAGGTGTTTGAACTGGATTGCTGTCATATCGATATTATCTCGCCAGCCTCGCTGGCCAGGCTGGGGCCGCTGATCGACAAGGTATTGTCCGAGTTGTAAATTGCCTGGCCGTCGGGGGGCGATCCCGGGATCGCCCCCCGACGCAGGCGGTTTATCCGCCGGGACGAGCCCGCATGATGCTGTTAGCGGGATTCTCTCGTCAGCAGGACCAACAGATAGATGCCGCCAATACAAACGGTCACGACGCCGACCGGTAGCTGATTCGGCGCGAACAGGCGTTGCGCCAGAAAGTCGGCCGCCAGTAATAAAAAGGCGCCGGTCAATGCGGCCGCCGGCAAGGAGGGGATATCCGCTCCGCTTAAACGACGGGCGATCTGCGGAGCGCACAGGGATATAAAGGATATGGGACCGGCGGCGGCCGTTACCGCCGCCGTCAGCGCGACGCCGATGACCATCAGCAACAGCCGCGATATCTCCACCGGCACACCCAGCGCCCGGGCGGTATCATCTCCCATTTCCATCAGCGTCATACGCCGTGTCAGCAATAACGACAGGGTAAAGGCGGTGGCGATAAACAGCAGTGAGGGAAACCCTTTGCTCCAGGTAATGCCGTTAAGCGAGCCAGCGCCCCAAAGCGCGGCGGACATGGCCGACTCCAGAGACGCCGAGATAATAAGCCAGGTATTGACCGAGTAGAGCAACGCGCTGACGGCTATCCCGATGATAATAAGACGAAAGCCCTGAATACCCTGCCGCCAGGTCAACAGCCAGACCAGCGCCGAGGAGAGGATGCCTCCCGCCAGGGCGCCGACGGCGGTGCTGAACTCACCGCCGTTAAACAGGATAATCGACATCAACGCCCCGGTATACGCTCCGGTGTTGAAACCAATGATGTCCGGACTGCCGAGGGAGTTACGCAGTAAGGACTGAAAGATGGCGCCGCTGACGCCGAGCGATGCGCCGAGGATCAGCGCCATCACCACTCGCGGCAAACGCCACTGGACCACAATGGTGACAATCCCTGCGGGACCTTCCCCCCACAGCGCCCGCAGTACCTGCGCCACGCTGAGCTGCATGGTGCCTGAAACCAGCGCGAGTATCGCCAGCGTCAGGCACAGGATGACCATTACGCCGCAATACCCGCGTCGACGCAGGGCGCCTTGCGTCAATCCGAGCTGCATCATCATCCACTTTTCCCCCCGTGTCGGCGCACCAGGGCAATCAGTACCGGAGAGCCGATAAAGGCGGTAACAATGGATACGCGTAATTCGCCGGGCACGATAACGCGGCCCACCATATCGGAAATCAACAGCAGCCCCGGAGTCAGAATCATGACCCAGGGCAGTATCTGCCGCTGATCCGGGCCGACCAATCGACGGGCGATATGGGGCACCATCAGGCCGATAAACGCGATGGGCCCCACGGCGGCGGTGGCCGAACCGCATAATAGCGTGATGGCGATCAGGCCCAGCATCTGCACCACTTTCGTCCGCGTGCCTAACGCCTGCGCCATATCATCCCCCATGTCCAGGACATTAAGGGAGCGAGCCAGTAATAAAGCCAACGCCAATCCCGCCAACACCGGTATGGCGATCACTTTTATAACGTGCATGCTGCGGATATCCAGCGTGCCGGCTTCCCAGAAACGGGCCTGATCGTAAACCTGCGGATCCATTAGCGAGATACCGGAGGTCATGCCCGCCAGCACGGCGCCGAGCGCCACCCCGGCCAGCGTTAAACGGACGGGGCTGGATTTGCCCCGAGCCTGGAAAGCGATCAGCCATACTCCCAGGCTGGATAATAGCGCGCCGCCGAATGCGAACCACAGATACTGTTCGGGCAGCGTTGCGCCAAAAAAAGCGATACCGATCACCACCGCGAAACTGGCGCCGGCATTGATGCCTAAAATACCCGGATCGGCCAGCGGATTGCGGGTGAGCGCCTGGATAAGCGCCCCGGATACGCCGAGCGCGGCGCCGGCCAGTAATCCGGCCAGCATGCGCGGCAAGCGGGCTTCGAGGATAATGATGCTGTCGGGATGGGTATGATCGCCGCTGAATATGTTGATGACGTTGGTAAAGGGAATATGTTTGGCGCCGACGAATAAACTGAGCAGACTGCACAGCATCAATAGCAGACTGACGATCAGCAAACCGTACAGCGGATAGCCGGTTATTTTTCCCTTGAATGGCGCGCGCAGCAGGCTGGCGTCATTCATCGGCGTGAGATGGGTTTTGTCCGAATGCATATGAAAATGATTACAATTATCATTATAATTTAATGTTTATTATAATAACATGCCTTTATCGGGAACAAAACGCCGGCGTCGATGACGGCAATTTTATCGACTTAATCGGAAATTACCACTGCCAGGAAAATGCCATGGATAGACCCTCCATTTTACTCAATTTCAGTTTGCTAAGAGATAATCGTGATTTTCGAGCGCTGTTTTGCGCGCGTTTTATCTCTGTTCTGTCGTTGGGCATGCTGACCGTGGCGGTGCCGGTGCAGATCCAGCAGATGACCGGCTCGACTTTCCAGGTCGGCGTCGCGGTCATTCTGGCCAGCGGCGGTATGTTTATCGGCCTGTTGCTGGGGGGGGTAATGGCGGATCGCTACAACCGCCAGCGGTTGATTCTGTTTGCGCGCGCCACCTGCGGCGCCGGATTTGCCGGCTTGTACCTTAATACATTGGCCGCGGAACCTTCGTTGACCCTGCTGTGGCTGCTTGCAATATGGGACGGTTTTTTCGGCGCGGTGGGCATGACGGCATTGATGGCCGCGACCCCGGCGCTGGTCGGGCGGGAAAACCTCGGCGCGGCGGGGGCCATCAGCATGCTGACGGTACGCTTCGGCGCTGTGGTGTCTCCCGCCATCGGCGGTATTGTTATCGCCTGGGGCGACGTGGGCTGGAACTACGCCCTGGCCGCGCTCGGAACCTGGATAACGCTGATTCCGCTGATACGTTTGCCTTCAATGCCGCCGCCGTCGCAGCCAAGGGAGCATCCCGGCCGTGCGTTGCTGGCGGGGATGGTTTTTTTAAAACAAAATCGGGTTATCGGCGCAATCGTGCTGATGGGCACGCTGGTCAGCCTGACCAGCGCCGTCCGGGTGTTGTTTCCCGCTCTGGCGCTTGGTTGGCGGATTGACGCATGGCATCTGGGGCTGATGTATTCGGCGATACCGCTGGGTGCGGCGCTGGGCGCTTTTACCAGCGGGCGGGTGGCCCAAACCCCCCGTCCCGGTAGATTGATGATCTTTACGGCGGTGGCGGGATTTTTAGTTCTCAGTCTGTTCAGCCTGATGCCCTATTTTGTCTTGTCGCTGTGCTGCCTGGCGATTTATGGCTATCTCAGCGCCATCAATGCGTTGTTGCAGTTTACGCTGGTGCAGAGTCTGACGCCAAATGCCTTGTTGGGGCGCGTCAATGGCCTGTGGACGGCGCAGGCGGTAACGGGGGATGCTTTTGGCGCTCTGCTGTTGGGTACCATGGGAACACAACTGCTGCCGCAAACCTCCGGCCTGTTGTTCGGCCTCGCCGCCGCCCTGGCGTGCGTGGTGCTGGCCGCACTGTCGGCGCCGCTGCGCCGGCTTGAAAACCACCCCCCGGCGCAGCCGGTGTCATCGGCGGGAAATTAATGCCCGCCGAAGTCGTTTTCCAGCCGATCTAACATATTGCTGGCGCTATAGTAGTCCAGGCGAAAGGTATCGTTGCCCATGGCGTAAACCTGCCGGTCCCTGACCGCCGGCAAATGGGCAACAAAAGGATTGGCGAGCAGTTGCTCGACGCTCTCCCCATCAGTGGAAAATAGCAGATAGGTATTACCGTTCAGCCCGTCGGCCATCTTTTCGCCTGATAATTGCACCAGATCCTTACGCTTGCCCATGCTGTAATTACCTTTCACTGAATCCGGCACTATGGCGAGCTCGAAACCCAACTGTTTAAGCAACTGGCCCTGTGCGGAGTCGGTGGTCCATAAATTGGCGCCCTTGCCATCTTCCCGCCAGACAAAGGCGCTGACGGGCTGCGGAGGTAAACGCAAATGTTGCTTCACGGCGTTCAGCCGGCTGTTGAATTGCGCGATCACCTCCTGAGCCCGCTCCTCGCGTCCGGTAGCGTAGCCCAACTGAAGGGCCAGGTCCTGCCAGCTTTTATCATCGTAATTGATCACCAGAACCGGCGCGATATCGCTAAGCTGTTGACGCAGCGCCAGGGCGGAGTCGCCGCCCGTGGCGGCGACCACGATCAGGTCCGGCGCTTCGTTGGCGATAGCTTCGGCATTGGGCTTGGTTTCATAGATTTTTTTTACCTTGCGTTCAAGGGCGATATTACCCCATTGGCGCAGGAATCCCTGACTGTCAGAAATACGGGAGCCCGGGCTGGTGGCGGAACTGGCGATCACCGGCGCATCGATCGCCAACAGGGTTCCGGTAACGGTGACGCTGGTGGAGACGACGCGCTGCGGAGGGGCTTTGATAGTGAGGGTGCCGTCAAGGGTTTCAATCTGCCGCGGCCATCCGCTGACCGCCGCATTATCCGGCTCTGCCGCCTCGCTGGCCGTGGTTTTTTCGTCGCATGCGCTCAGTAGCGCTAACGCCAACAGCGGCAGCAACACACGGCGCCATCTCGAGAAGTAAAATTCCGCTCTCATTACCTAAACCTCTTGTCTCTTGGACGTCAATTGGGGGAGTGAAGCTTATTTTCCCATATTGACAATGCTTAAGCATCGCCTTAAGTTGTTACCCAAATCCATTAATGATAATAGTTATCATAATCGTTATCATTATGAATGATACAGGAGGTTGCGAGTGTACCGTTTGATTAGGGACAATATCACGCAGGAAGAGAAAAATGGTTGGAGGCCGGACTCAGGATTTTTTTTCAGTTCGCCCTTTCGTAGCCTGTATACACAGGGGCGTTTTATGTCGCTGGCAACGCCAGCCAGCGATGGTTTTGATGCCGAAGGCGAATTTCAGCGAACCCTGCAACAGGCGTTTGCGCACGCCAGGGAGGAGGGTATTGCCGAACCTGTGCTGGTCGGCGCGATCCCTTTTGACGCCACCCGTCCGTCGTCGCTGTTTATTCCCCGGCAAAGCCACTGGTTCCATCGATCCGATTTAACCATGCCCTTACTCAACGATTGTCCTTCATTACCGGATATCGTCACCGCCGCGCCTCGACCAAACCGGGAGGTTTTTGTCGATTTGGTGAGTCAGGCCGTGAATGCGACGCGGGAGGGGAACATCGCCAAGGTCGTGCTCTCGCGGCTGCTGGATATTGAACTCAGCGCGCCGGTCGACCATCGGGCGCTGGTGGCGCGTATGCTGGCCAGAGAACCCGATGCCTACCATTTTTATGTCCCTCTTGACGATGGCGCGTTGCTGGGCGCCAGCCCTGAATTATTGTTGCGTAAGTCGGGGCGTCATCTACACTCTACGCCGCTGGCGGGATCGGCCGCGCGGGCCGCTGACCCGCAGGCGGATCGGAACGCGGGGCAACGATTGCTGGATTCGGTGAAGGATGGTTATGAGCATCAGGTGGTGATTAACGAGATGCGCCGAGTGTTGACCTCACGCTGTCGCCAACTGCATATACCCGATACGCCGCAACTGCTCTCCACCGCCACGCTGTGGCATTTGGCGACCGCCATCAGCGGCGAAACGGCTAATGAAACCGACAACGCTTTGTCACTGGCCAGTTTGCTCCATCCCACGCCGGCTCTGTGCGGTTATCCGACCGACGCGGCGCGTTCCCTAATCGCCGCCCTGGAACCCTTCGACCGCGGGCTGTTCGGCGGCATCGTCGGCTGGTGCGATGCGCAGGGCAACGGCGAATGGGTGGTTACCATCCGCTGCGGCGAAGTGCGTGACAACCGGGTGACGCTGTTTGCCGGCGCCGGCATCGTGCCGGATTCGCAGCCGGTTTCCGAATGGAACGAAACCGGCGTGAAGCTGAGCACCATGCTCAACGCCTTTGGGATAACCAACGATCGGGAGTGCGTCGCATGATCATTGAATTCAACCGCTGGCCCGCTGAACTGGAACGGCGCTATCGTGAGCGCGGCTATTGGACCGACCGGCCGCTGGGCGACATTCTCAGCCGCCATAAAGACAACGATGCGCTGGCGCTGATCGACGGCGATCGCCGTTTCAGCTATCGCCAGCTAAACCACAGCGTCAACCGGCTGGCGGGCGCGCTGATGCGGCGCGGGGTACGGCGCGGGCAAACGGCGCTGGTGCAGTTGGGGAATATCGCCGAATTTTACCAGACCTATTTCGCCTTGCTGCGTATTGGCGTGGTGCTGGTGAACGCGCTGTTCAACCATCAGCGCAGTGAATTGAGCGCCTATGCGCAGCAGATCGCGCCGGCGCTGCTGATCGCCGATCGCGGCCATGAGCTGTTCCACGACGATAGGTTTATTGAGACGCTACAGCAGAACCACCCCTCTTTACAACAGGTTATACTGCGCGGCGACGGCGATCCTGAGCGCGATTTGCTCCATCTGCTGCAGGAAACCGGGGATGATAATCTTTCCTCGCCGACGCCGCCGGACGAGGTGGCGTTTTTCCAACTATCCGGCGGCAGTACCGGCACGCCGAAACTGATCCCCCGCACCCACAACGATTACTATTACAGTATCCGCGCCAGCGTGGATATTTGCCGTTTCAATGCCCAAACCCGCTACCTGTGCGCCTTGCCGGCCGCCCATAACTATCCGCTTAGCTCGCCGGGCGCCCTGGGCGTGTTCTATGCCGGGGGAACGGTGGTGATGGCGAGCGACCCCAGCGCGACCCACTGTTTCCCGCTGATTGAACGGCATCGGATTAACGTTACGGCGCTGGTGCCGCCGGCGGTAAGCCTATGGTTGGAGGCGGTCGCGCTGGCCGGGCAGCGCACGGCGCTGCAAAGCCTGGAATTATTACAGGTCGGCGGCGCGCGGCTGAGCGAGGCGCTGGCACGGCGCATTCCCGCCGAGCTGGGATGTCGGCTCCAGCAGGTGTTCGGCATGGCGGAAGGGCTGGTGAACTACACCCGCCTGGACGACGACGATGAGCGTATTTTCACCACCCAGGGGCGTCCCATCAGCACGGATGACGAAGTCTGGGTGGCCGATGCCGCAGGCAACCCCCAGCCGCGCGGACAGGCCGGGCGCCTGATGACCCGCGGCCCCTACACCTTTCGGGGCTATTACCGCAGTCCGCAGCATAACCGGCAGGTATTTGATGAACAGGGCTTCTACTGCTCCGGCGATGTGGTGATCCAGCGCGAGGACGGCTACCTGCAGGTGGTGGGGCGGGAGAAAGATCAGATTAACCGCGGCGGCGAAAAGATTGCCGCCGAGGAGATTGAAAACCTGCTTTTACGCCACCCTCAGGTGATTAACGCCGCGCTGGTGGCGATTCCCGACCCGCTGATGGGGGAAAAGAGCTGCGCTTTCGTCGTTTGCCGGGAAGCGATCAAATCCGTGGCGCTGCGCCGTCATCTGCGCGAGCAGGGCATCGCCGATTACAAATTGCCGGATCGTTTTGCAAGCCTGCCTGCGTTGCCGGAAACGCCGGTGGGTAAAGTTGATAAACAGCGTTTGCGCGAGATGGCGCAGCAGCTTATCCCGCAGGAGAGTCATCCATGAGTATTCCCAAACTGAATAGCTACCCTCTGCCGTCGGCGGAGGCGCTGCCCGACAACAAAGTGAGCTGGCCGCTGGAAACGGCGCGGGCGGCGTTGCTGATCCATGATATGCAGCGCTATTTTCTCAATTTCTGGGGCGAGAACAGCCCGCTCACCGCCCGGATTATCGACAATATTGCGCGCCTGAAAAACTTTTGCCGTCAGCGCGGCATTCCGGTGTTCTACACCGCCCAGCCGAATAATCAGAGCGCCGCCGACCGGGCGTTGTTGAACGATATGTGGGGGCCGGGGCTGAATAACTATCCCGAACAGCAGGAAATCACCGACGCTCTGACGCCGGAGGACGCGGACACCGTGCTGGTGAAATGGCGCTATAGCGCCTTTGTGCGCACCGACCTGGAACAACGGCTGCGCGACGCCGGTCGCGATCAGCTGATTATATGCGGCGTTTATGCCCATATCGGCTGCCTTACCACGGCGAACGACGCTTTTATGCGCGATATCAAGCCCTTTATGGTGGCGGACGCGCTGGCCGATTTCTCCCTGGAAGAGCATATGATGGCCCTGCGCTATAGCGCAGGACGCTGCGCGCGGGTGGTCACCACCGACCAACTGGTAGCGGATAAGTCCGCGACACAAGGGTACGGTAAATCCCGTCTGCGGGCGGAGCTGTTGCCGCTTCTGGATGATGACTGCGGCGAGGTGGACGATGACGAAAACCTGCTGGATTACGGGCTGGACTCCGTGCGCATTATGTCGCTGGCGGCGCGCTGGCGTCAGCAGGGCCACGATGTGGATTTCGTGGCCCTGGTAAAAAGTCCGACCATCAACCACTGGCTGACATTGCTGGCGCAGCCGCAGCGGGAGGAAGCATGAGCGCCCGCTTTGATTTCAGCGGTAAACAGGTATGGGTAACCGGCGCCGGTCGCGGCATCGGCTATGAAACGGCGTGCCGCTTCGTAGAGGCGGGCGCCGAGGTGGTGGGGTTTGATCTGGCGTTCCCGGATACGGCATTGCCTTTCACTCCCTGCCTGCTGGATATCCGCGATGCCGCCGCCGTGGCCGACCGTTGCGGCGCGCTGCTGTCGCAAACCCTGCGGCTGGATGTGCTGGTCAACGGCGCCGGTATTCTGCGTATGGGGGCGACGGAAAAGCTCAGTCAGCAGGACTGGCAGGATTGCCTGGCGGTTAACGCGAGCGGCGTCTTCAATCTGTTGCAGGCGGCGATCCCGCAGTTTCAGCGCCAGCGCGGCGGGGCCATTGTGACGGTGGCGTCCAATGCCGCGCACGTTCCCCGCGTGGGCATGGCCGCCTACTGCGCGTCCAAGGCGGCGGTGCGCAGCCTGTGTCTGACCGCGGGGCTTGAGTTGGCGCCGTATGGCGTGCGCTGTAATCTGATCTCGCCGGGCTCGACGGACACCCCCATGCTGCGCGGCATGTGGGCGTCGACGGCGGGGGAGCAATCCACCATCGACGGTTTTCCCGACCAGTTCAAATTGGGCATTCCGCTGGGGAAAATCGCTCGTCCGCAGGATATCGCCGACGCCATTTTGTTTATGGCGTCCGATCTTGCCGGCCATATCACGCTGCAGGATATCGTTATTGACGGCGGCGCCACGCTGGGCGCCTGAACCGACGCCGCCGCGCACGTCATCAGTCCGGCGCATATGCCGTCAACCCCGTCACCGTTGCGGCGGCGTGAAGCCGCGCCGCGCGTTGTCCGCGCAGGGCGCGATTTCCGCCGCTTGCAGTCACTGATTGTGTATCACCGTTAAATCAGGGAAAATACCCGGCTTACGATTTTATTCCCGCTTCGCCTGACGCTGACATCGGTATGATTTTGACTTGATGCCGACGCCGGGTGGCTAACAGAAGAAACCTGAAAATCATGTCTCCAAGTGAATACGCCCGCGAAGTCGCGAAACGACGCACCTTCGCCATCATTTCCCACCCCGACGCCGGTAAAACCACCATTACGGAAAAGGTGTTGCTGTTCGGGCAGGCGATCCAGACCGCCGGTACGGTAAAAGGGCGTGGTTCGAGCCAGCATGCGAAGTCCGACTGGATGGAGATGGAAAAACAGCGCGGAATCTCCATTACCACCTCGGTGATGCAGTTTCCCTATCATGACTGTCTGGTCAATCTGCTGGATACCCCGGGGCACGAAGACTTCTCCGAGGATACCTACCGTACGCTGACGGCGGTGGACTGCTGTCTGATGGTGATTGATGCGGCGAAAGGGGTGGAAGATCGTACCCGTAAGCTGATGGAGGTAACGCGCCTGCGCGATACGCCGATCCTGACGTTTATGAACAAGCTGGACCGCGATATCCGCGACCCGATGGAAGTGCTGGATGAGGTGGAACGCGAGCTGAAAATCGCCTGCGCCCCCATCACCTGGCCGATTGGCTGCGGCAAGTTATTCAAAGGGGTTTATCACCTCTATAAAGACGAGACCTATCTTTACCAGAGCGGTAAAGGCCATACGATTCAGGAAGTGCGCATCGTAAAAGGGCTGGATAACCCGGATCTGGACGCGGCGGTGGGCGAAGATCTGGCGCTGCAGCTGCGTGAAGAGCTGGAGCTGGTGCAAGGGGCATCCCATGAGTTTGAGCTGGATGCTTTCCTGTCCGGCGATCTGACGCCGGTGTTTTTCGGCACCGCGCTGGGCAACTTCGGCGTCGACCATATGCTGGACGGGCTGGTCGCCTGGGCGCCGGCGCCGATGCCGCGTAAAACCGATACGCGCCAAGTGGTGGCCGCCGAGGAAAAATTCACCGGTTTCGTGTTTAAAATTCAGGCCAATATGGACCCGAAACACCGCGACCGGGTGGCGTTTATGCGCGTGGTGTCCGGCAGATATGAAAAAGGGATGAAGCTGCGTCAGGTGCGTACCGGCAAAGACGTGGTGATTTCCGATGCGCTGACCTTTATGGCGGGCGACCGTTCTCACGTTGAAGAGGCCTATCCCGGCGATATCATCGGCCTGCATAACCACGGCACCATCCAGATTGGGGATACCTTTACCCAGGGCGAAGAGATGAAATTCACCGGGATCCCGAACTTTGCGCCTGAGCTGTTCCGCCGCATCCGCCTGCGCGATCCGTTGAAACAGAAGCAGTTGCTGAAAGGCCTGGTGCAGCTGTCCGAAGAGGGGGCGGTGCAGGTATTCCGTCCGCTGACCAATAACGATCTTATCGTCGGCGCGGTAGGGGTATTGCAGTTTGACGTAGTGGTCGCCCGCCTGAAGAGCGAATACAACGTGGAAGCGCTTTATGAATCCGTCAACGTCTCCACCGCGCGCTGGGTCGAGTGCGCCGATGTGAAAAAGTTTGAGGAGTTCAAGCGCAAGAACGAACAGCATCTGGCGTTGGACGGCGGCGACAATCTGGCTTATATCGCGCCGACGCTGGTCAACCTTAACCTGACGCGGGAACGTTATCCCGAAGTCGAGTTCCATAAAACGCGCGAACATTAATTCGCTCTGTGCTGTATATACTNCAGCCAACGGCTGGCCTCCGGTGAGAGACAGGAAGTCTCTCATTTAATCCCGATGAGCTTACACAGGTAAGTGATTCGGGTGACTGACAAATCTGCCTGGAGCAGATTTGAACGCTGCTTGCAGCGGCCCCAACGGGGCGAGGCCCATGGATGGGCCGAGTAATGCAGCCAACGCACCTGCAGCTTGAAGTATGACGAGTATAAATATCCACCATTTGGTGTAGATATAAACACCCGTCCGGGTCATGGAATAATCATGGCCGGCGCGGGTGTTTTTTTTAAATGATAATTATTTATCAGTAAGTTACCTCTATCTTCAGCGCATGTTATGCCTGTAAAGCATGCCACAGACAAATCTGAATTCCCCCTGGTTGCGCCTCTTTTATCGATATTACCCTGTGATTTTGAGCATAGTGGTCTATAGTTAACAACGTGTTAAGTATTTTAGTTTGTTTAACTGTTAACGAGATTGAAGGTGGTTCATTGTTTTATTTTTATATGTATTAACAATGTATTGCTCTGTTTTTTATCATTTAAATGACATAAATGATGGAGCATCAAGTTAACAAACATAACGGCAATATTCTGAATAGCATTCGTAATCACCGCGTTAACGTGGGCCGCGCCGCCATGCGCCGGACACATAAAAACATAAAGGGAAAAAATCGATGAATAAGACCAAACTTACACAGTCACTGCTGGTGGTCGTATTGGGCTCTATTCTGGCCGGCGGTAGTGCGCTGGCGGAAGATACTGTGGGACAAAAAGTACAGCGTATAGCAAGTACTACTGGTGAAAAAATCGATAGTTCCACAGATAAAGCGTCTGGCTACGTAAGCGACAGCGCCACCACGGCCAAGGTAAAAAGCGCCCTGCTGGAAGATAAGGCCATCAAAAGCGGCGACATCTCCGTGGCCACCACTAACGGGGTGGTCACCCTGAGCGGCTTCGTCAGCAGCCAGGAAGTATCGGCTCACGCGGTGCAAATCGCCGGCAACGTGGAAGGGGTGAAGTCTGTCAGCGACAAGCTGCAGGTTAAAGACAATGCATCGCAGTCAGTCGGCGCCTATGCCGATGATGCGGTGATCACCAGTTCGATTAAAGCGAAGCTGCTGGCGGACGACATCGTCCCTTCACGTAAAGTGAAGGTAGAAACACAGGAAGGTGTCGTGCTGCTTAGCGGTACCGTCGACAATCAGGCGCAGTCGGAACGCGCTGAAAGTATCTCCAAAGCGGTCGACGGCGTTAAAAGTGTCAAAAATGATTTGACGATCAAGTCATAACGTCAGGCGAGGGTCAGGGTCGTCCGCTCAGGCGGATAACCCGCCATAACCTGTAAAACAGTACCAACCACCATGTGGGTACGCAATCCGGATGTTTTTCGATTGCCGCCACGATTTTCAGTTTTCTGGTAAGGAGAGCGTATGTTTCGTTGGGG
This sequence comes from Brenneria corticis, assembly GCF_003115855.1. Taxonomy (GTDB): domain Bacteria; phylum Pseudomonadota; class Gammaproteobacteria; order Enterobacterales; family Enterobacteriaceae; genus Brenneria; species Brenneria corticis. The sequence continues at coordinate 27,594 of NZ_KZ819089.1, read as the reverse complement.
TATTATCTTTTTAGTGATTGCGTTGATTGCCGCGGCACTGGGGTTTGGTGGCCTGGCAGGGACGGCAGCTGGCGCTGCTAAAATCGTCTTTGTTGTCGGGATTATTCTGTTCCTGGTGAGCTTGTTCCTCGGCCGAAAACGACCGTAGCCAAGCTCCTGATAACCACAGGCGCTTCCCGATAATCCTGGATATGTCGTAAGATAAATAGTACCAAAGGCTAAAAAATAGGACGGTCACGCCATGTGGCTGTCATATTTATCCGGCACACTGTTGGTGGTATTTGCTTAACTTCGAACGTTTATCAGGAGGAGTATGATGAATAGCGACATCGCCGTTGGCAAATGGAAACAGTGGAAAGGAAATTTCTGGTCGCTGTGGGCCGAATGGTTTGACAGTGACTGCGCCTGGCTGGAAGGAAACCACGGTTATTTATCCGGCGTACTGCAAGAAGGTTACGGAAAAGAGCACGAAAAGGTATCCTCGGAGAAGACGGTTTTACACTGAGGGTAAATAGCTTGGAAACGCGTATTTTTGTTGCCGGTTTGCCGGCGGCAGCGATGGATGTGCTGCGGCAGATCGATTATCCCGATCAAGTTTATGGCGCTTGAGCCTATGCTTATCGCCCCCCCCGCCATACCTCATCATTTTATTGATACCCACTGTCATTTCGATTTTCCGCCGTTTAGCGAGCATGAGCTGACAAGCCTGCGTCTGGCTGCAGAGGCGGGTGTCGAACGCATTATTATTCCTGCCGTTGCGTCGCGCTATTTTGAACGCGTGCTGGTATTGGCCGCTAACCATCCGTCCCTCTATGCCGCCCTTGGATTGCATCCGCTGTATATTGCCCGTCACCGCGACGCAGACCTGGAGCTGCTGGAAGACCGCCTGCGGCAAAATCCGGCCAGGCTGACGGCCGTGGGAGAGATTGGGCTGGATCTGTATATGCCGGAGCCGCAGTTTGAGCGACAGTGCGCGCTGCTTGGCGCTCAGCTTAAGCTGGCGAAGCGCTACGATCTTCCGGTTATTCTGCACTCGCGGCGCAGCCACGATCGGCTGGCGCAATTATTGCGCCGTAGCAAGGTGCCGCGCGCCGGCGTGATCCACGGTTTTTCCGGCAGCCTGGAACAGGCGCAGGCTTTTATCCGCCTCGGCTACTATATCGGCGTCGGCGGCACCATTACCTATCCGCGGGCCAACAAGACGCGTCAGGCGATCGCCCGTTTGCCCCTCGCCAGTTTGTTGCTGGAAACCGATGCGCCGGATATGCCGGTTTGCGGCTACCAGGGAGAACCAAATCGACCGGAGCGGATAAACCAGGTTTTTCAGTCGCTGTGCCGGTTAAGGCCCGAACCCGCCGTTGATATCGCGCGCGCGATATATCACAACTCCTGCCGACTGTTCGGGTTGCCGCCGCACAGGTAGCGCAGTTGGCCTGATATCTATTCCTCAAGACGCTTTCCGTCGCCTTACCTTGCGAAATAGCCAGCGTTTTTTCTTATAGTAGTGATAAAAGTGTGATGAAGATCACTATTGTATGTTTTCGGCTGTTCGCTGTTGTATGAATTTGTGACATAAATTGGCCTCTGTTGAGATCCTGCCTTTATAATCGGCCCCACCGATAGCGGCCGTCTCCGGCCTTGTCGGACTATCGGTTGCTCGTTTATATGACGATTGATGGTAATCACCGTTTTTTGTTGGCAAAAAATTATTGTTATCTCGCGCTAAAGGGAACTTCACATGCAACTCTTTATGAGTCTCATCGGCATGGCGGCACTGGTATTATTTGCGGTCCTGCTTTCCAGCAATCGGAAAGCCATCAGGCTGCGCACGGTACTGGGCGCTTTCCTTCTTCAGATCGGTATTGGCGCATTGGTGTTATATGTCCCGTTAGGACGCCGGGTGCTGGGCGGCATGACGGAAGGGGTGGCGAACGTCATTTCCTATGGCAATCAGGGTGTATCTTTTATGTTCGGCGGCCTGGCCTCTGACAAAATGTTCGAAGTATTTGGCGGCGGCGGGTTTGTTTTTGCGCTTCGCGTACTGCCGATTATCGTTTTCTTCTCATCGCTTATCGCCGTGCTCTATTACATGGGCGTGATGCAATGGGTGATTCGGCTGCTCGGCGGCGGGCTGCAGAAACTGCTGGGCACGTCGCGCACCGAATCGCTTTCCGCCACGGCGAATATTTTCGTCGGTCAGACGGAGGCGCCCTTGGTGGTCCGCCCGTATATCGCCAATATGACCCAGTCGGAATTATTCGCCGTGATGTGCGGCGGGCTGGCTTCCATCGCCGGGGCGGTGATGGCGGGCTACGCGCAGATGGGGGTGCCGCTGGAATACCTGATCGCGGCTTCCTTTATGGCGGCTCCCGGCGGTCTGTTGTTTGCGAAACTGATGGTGCCGGAAACCGAGAATACCCATGACCGCGATGAAATCAGCGGCTTTGTCGATGCAGAAGACAAACCGGCCAACGTTATCGACGCCGCGGCCAGCGGGGCGGCTTCCGGTATGCAGCTGGCGCTGAACGTGGGCGCCATGCTGCTGGCGTTTATCGCTTTGATCGCCTTGCTCAACGGTATTCTCGGCGGCGTCGGCGGTTGGTTTAACTATCCGCTACTGTCGCTGGAGCTGATTTTAGGCTGGCTGTTTGCGCCCGTGGCGTTTTTGATCGGCGTGCCCTGGGATGAAGCGGCGCAGGCCGGCTCATTTATCGGCCAGAAGCTGATCGTCAACGAGTTCGTTGCCTACATGAACTTCAGCGAATATCTGAAAGCGGACGACGTGGTCGCCGCCGCCGGCTTGCAGGTATTGTCCGATCATACCAAGGCGATTATTTCATTCGCACTTTGTGGGTTTGCTAACCTGTCATCGATAGCTATCCTTATTGGAGGATTGGGCAGTATGGCGCCGAACCGGCGTCAGGATATTGCCAGGCTGGGTTTGAAAGCGGTAACCGCGGGTACGCTTTCCAACCTGATGAGTGCCAGCATCGCAGGGTTCTTTTTAGCATTGTAACGGTGCTTGGTTGAGTGATGATGGGCGGGAGTCGCCCATCATTCATGGATGGTTAAGGTGCTGGATCGCCCGAGGAGTAAATTCTCCTTCAAGAGTAAAGTGACATGCTTTCTGTTTTTATTGATGATGTTGAATGGATAACGTTCCCGCAGGCAAAGGATGGCGCTATTTATCCTGGTTTTTGCGCCCGCAGTCATTTCCGGTTATCTGCTTATACCGACGAGCTGTTTACCGCGGCTGATATTCCATTTTCTGACGCGCTGGCGCGTTCCGTACCGAAACGGCGCGCCGAGTTTCTGGCCGGCCGCTGTTTGGCTAAACAGGTGCTGGGTAAGCTGGGGCACCCGGATTTTGTTCTGTCCAGCGGTAAGGATCGGTCGCCGCAATGGCCGGAAAATATCGCCGGCTCCTTAAGTCATAATACGGACAGCGTATTGTGCGCCGCGCATATCCGCAGCCCCGAGCTTTCCGGCGTCGGGGTGGATATCGAGACGTTTATGTCGGCGAAACGCGCCGAGTCGCTGTGGCCGGGCATTGTGGGCGAAGATGAGTATCACTGGCTACACGCACAGGATGATGAGTTTCGCTGTTTGTTGACGCTAAGTTTTTCCGCCAAAGAGAGTTTGTTTAAGGCGCTGTATCCTCAGGTTAAGCACTATTTCGATTTTGTGGATGCAAGAATGGTCGCGCTGGATAGCGCCAGCCAGACCTTTGAGCTGGAGCTACTGACCGATTTAACGCCGCAGTGCTATGCGGGGCGCGGTTTCCGCGGGACCTACCAGAAAAGAGAGCACGATGTGACGACCTTTCTGTGCTGTTAAAAGGGGGGAACGGCCGTTAAATACCCCTTTATCAGGTATGTTGACCGCGTTTTATCCGATGCACGCTTTTAGCTGCGTTTACACGCTTTAGCCCGCCTGAGCGGCTTCCAGCCTCATTGGTCTCTCGGTCGGGTTGAATAAGGGGATTACAATTTATTTTTTATGCCAGCGGCCGTCATCGCCTTTTGCATAAGTCTGTTTAACCGCGCTCCAGGCGACCTTGTGCGCGGTTTCCTCCCGGCTATCATCTCCCCGTCGATCGTCCGCGTCTTTATACTGCTCCCAGGCGCTGTTGAAGGCCTCTTTATAAATTTCCTGCGCGTGCGTCGGCAGAACGTTTTTTACGCTATCGGGCAGCGAACTCGTGGCTGAATAAGGCATGTCGCCTCCTTATTTAAACATCACTGGGCTGTGCATGATTATTAAGTATATCCGTCATCCTGCATGTTGCATGCGCGTTGGCCGCACCCGGTGCGCTAAAACGACCTGCGGCAGGCGGTACGGCATGTTCCGGCACCGCCGTTTCTCTTGAGGGCGGCTTACACCAGCGCGGATACCCACCACACGCGGCCAATAACGGCCAGTTCACCGTTGATGATCTGTTCCTTGGTCACCACCTCGTCCTCATAGAGCGGGTTGTAAGAACGCACGATGATACTGCCGTCCGGCCGCTTGATCAGCGCCTTGACGCGTTGCAGCTCCCCCATGCGGATGGCGTACATTTTGCCATCGCGGATTTGCCTGTCCGACAGGTTGACGGCGACTTTATCGCCGTCCGACAGCTTGGGCTCCATACTGTCGCCCATCACGGTAACCACGCGGGTATCTTCCACTTGAATACCAAGCCGTCTTAACGTATGGGCACGAAAGGGAAGAGCATACACTTCGTCTTCGTCAATATCATATGCGCCCCCTCCGGCCGATAGCCTGACACCTAACAATGGAACCTCCACAAATTCGTCATCATCATTATCAATGCTCTCCCACTCGGTAACATGCAGGCGGGAGGCCTTGAAATTACTGCTTTCCGGTTTCGGCTGGCCAATGCCGTTGAGCAACCAGTCCAGCGAATAACCCGTTTTTTCATTGATGGCCTGAGCGGATTCACGGCTCAGCGTTCCACGTTTCAACCAGTTGTTCACGGTCTGGGGTGACGTACCCACAATTTCGGCCAAATCCTTTTGCTTCATTCCCTCTTCGCGCATCAGATAGCGCAGGCGTTCGGTTAGCTCTGTCATTTTCACCAACTTAAAAAATAAACACTGTGTGGATTTATTCGTTGTATTGTTGATTTCAGTTGACTATAGTCTACTTTGTAACTAATAAAATCAACAAAAAAATGACTAAATTTTGACTACCCATACGGCATTGGCACAGTGACAGGATGGCCGCGCGCCGCGGCCGTGCAACATAATTTAACGTTAAGATCGAAAGGAAAGAGCCTATGGAACGTAAATCGACACTACGTCCGTTGCGAGAACGGCCAGGCTGTCTGCGCCGGCCTGCTATACGGAGATATCGCGATGAAGATTGAATATGCGCTGAGCCTGTGCGGCCCGAAGTCAGCCTCATCAATATTTAGCTGTCGGGAAGCGGCGCCGCCGTCCGTTTACCGGGCGCAAGACGGCGGCGGGCCCGTCTGCCGGGCCAGGAGCGGCGGCACCGCTCCACGGGGCGCGCGGAATGGCTACAGCGAGATTTTGCTGGCGCTGGGAGTGGTTCAATCGCATGAAGCATTGGGGCTTAGCCTTATTTTCGCCAAGTACAACAAAGATGCCGCAGAAAAGCGCAAGGCGATAGAAGGGATTGCCCGTATCGGCATGAAACGGGCGCCAAAGCTGGTGGGAAAAGCCGCCGGCCGCCAGATGGCGAACTGTATGCTGCTGCTGGCGAAAATGGCGGTGGAGGAGTACGGCAGGACCGCGGACGATCCGCAAGCCCGCTGCCGTTGCCGGGGGCGGGGAAAAGTGACCGACCAGGCCGCCTCGCGCGCGGCGGGAACGACGATAGAGAAGGTCTGCCCGCGCTGCGGCGGCAGCGGTATGAAACCGGTAAAATCCGCGACGGCATATAAAGTGATTAAAGCGCTGGTGCCTGAGTTAACGCAGCGCACATGGTCACGAAATTGGAAGGCATTTTATGATTCTCTTATTACCCAGTGTTATCAGGAATCTACGGCGGCCGAAAAATTATTTTCCCTGATTACCTCACCGCAACAATAAAGCGCGAAAGATAAAATTGAAATTTTTTTAAATTAAGGCTTGCACTCTTGTCCAAAACTGGTTAGATTTATTTCCATGATGGCGATGTAGTGATTAGCACATCGAAAAACAAACATATTATCAAGCCTGCTGCGAGCAGGCTTTTTTTATTTTAGCCCCGGATAACCCCGGGGCTTTTTTTATGGTTTTTTTATTAGTGGAGGTTTTATGAGAAATTTCCTATTGGCTTAATCCATTCTGGGGGACGGATAAATATGCAAAGTAATATCTTCAGCTGGGCGGGAATTTATGAATTAATACACGCCTGGTGGCGCGGAGATGTTCCTACCGGCGGCGTGCTGCTGTCTATTTTTATCGCCATATTACGCGTGGCGTACGTCGGCGGCAGTTGTCAGCGCATGCTGCTGGAAGGCGCGCTGTGCGGGGCGTTGACCCTAACGGCGGTGGCGTCGCTGGAATATTATTCGCTGCCCAAAACGCTGACGCCGGCGTTGGGGGGCATGATCGGGTTTATCGGCGTCGAACAGCTTCGTCGCGGAATATTGCGGTTTTTCAATGACCGCATCGGGAATGATAAAAAAACCAGGAAATAAACTCATCAGGTAAATCGGGTTACTTTATGAGTTATTTTCTTATGGCTCTGTTTTTTAACTTGTTATAAAGGAGGTGTGGACGGTAGATTATTTTATAAACGTTATATAAAGTGATTTTTATGTTGTTGAATCCTCATGATGAATATATCCCGTTATATTGGCGGGAGGGCCATTGCGTGCCTGTTATCATGTGAAAATTAGCCAATCAAAAGAAAGCGGTAGCCGGAAAATCAAATCTATTGATCCGGACCGCTTTTATTTTTTTATAAAGAGAGAAATATTATGAGTGAACTATATCAAGCTAAAGGTAAAACCAGCACCCTTACCGGCTCCTTTAAAAGCATTCAGCCGCACAAGCCGACAAAGGCGACAATCTGGTCGCGGGCCGATGCGCTGAAGGTCAATGAATACGACCCGACCACCACCCAACCGCTGGTCAGCGCGGATTTCCCGGTGATGAGCGATGAAGTGTTTATCTGGGACACCATGCCGCTGCGCGACATCGATGGCAATATCGCCTCGGTTAACGGCTGGTCGGTGATTTTCACCCTGACCGCCGATCGTAACCCGACCGCGCCGGAGTATCAGGACGACCAGGGCAATTACGATATCACCCTCGACTGGAACGATCGCCACGGTCGGGCAAAAATGTACTTCTGGTATTCACGCACCGGTAAGGACTGGATCATAGGCGGTCGCGTGATGGCCGAAGGAGTATCGCCGACCACGCGCGAATGGGCCGGCACGCCGGTTCTGTTGAACGAACGCGGTGAAATTGACCTGTACTACACCGCCGTAACCCCGGGCGCGACCGTCGTCAAAGTGCGCGGTCGCGTGGTGACCACGGAAAACGGCGTGGAAATGGTAGGCTTCAAAAAGGTGAAAAGTCTGTTTGAGGCGGATGGCAAAATGTACCAGACCGAAAGCCAAAACCCGTACTGGGCCTTCCGCGATCCCTGCCCGTTCCGCGATCCGAAAAGCGGCAAGCTGTATATGCTGTTTGAAGGCAACGTTGCCGGGGAGCGCGGCTCGCACGTGGTCGGTCCCGACGAACTGGGCGATGTGCCGCCGGGCTACGAGGATGCCGGTAATTCCCACTTCCAGACGGGCTGCATCGGTATTGCGGTGTGCCGCGACGAGGATGGGGATGACTGGGAACTGCTGCCGCCGTTGGTTACCGCCGTCGGCGTTAACGACCAGACCGAACGGCCGCACTTTGTTTTCCAGGACGGGAAATATTATCTGTTCACCATCAGCCATAAGTTTACCTATGGCGATGGCCTCACCGGGCCCGACGGCGTGTACGGGTTCGTCAGTGAAAACCTGTTCGGGCCTTACGTGCCGCTGAATGGTTCTGGTCTGGTGCTGGGGAATCCCCCTTCACAGCCTTACCAGACCTACTCGCACTACGTTATGCCCAACGGTCTGGTGACGTCCTTCATTGATTCGGTGCCGACGGGTGAAGACAGCTATCGTATCGGAGGAACCGAAGCTCCCACGGTATTGATCAAACTGAAAGGCGCGCAGACCTTCGTGCTGGAAGAGTTCGATTACGGTTATATCCCCCCAATGATTGACGTTGAGGTGGAATAATCATCACCAGGGGCGGCCGGCGCCGCCCCTGTCCGCCAAGCTGAACGGATTCTCCTCAATGCATATGAATGCCGCCGTTTACATCGAGTGTCGTGCCGGTAACATAACCCGCTTCAGGGGAGGCCAGATAGGAGGCGGCCGCCGCTATCTCGTCGGGCTCACCGATGCGGCGCAGGGGAACCGCATCCAGCGAGGAATAACGACGCTGTTCACCCGTCGCGTTGATAGCCAGAGACAGCATCGGCGTATCTATCGGGCCGGGCGCGATAGTATTGACCGTGATGCCAAGCGGGGCCAGCTCACGGGCGGCCACGCGCGTCAGGCCGATGATCGTGGCTTTGGAGGACGAGTAAGCGACGCCGGACTGTACGCTGCCAAGCTGACCCGCACCGGAGGAGATCGTAATGATGCGGCCATGTTCAACGGCAAGACGCCGACGACGGCGCGCCATTTCCCGAATACACAGGAAGGTGCCGCGCGCGTTGACCGACTGAACACGATCCCAGTCCTCAACCGTGGCGTCCGCCAGCGAAATACCCGCTCCCGCCCCGCCTGCGCCGATAATACCGGCAAACTGCGCCAGAACGGCGACAGGTCCCATCTTTTGTTCGATATATTCGAATCCCGCGATCACGCTCGCCTCGTCGGCAATGTTGAATGAGATACCGCAATGTCCCTGACCGGGAAGCGTCGCCGCCAGTTTCTCTGCGACGTCGCCATCAAGATCCGCAATAACCACCGTCATACCGTCTTGTGCAAAGCGCGTTGCCGCAGCGCGGCCCAATCCGCCCGCACCTCCCACCACCAGTGCTATACGCATGCTGTTTCTCCCTTTGACTACATCCTATTCTGGAACGCCGTGGCGTCACGGTTTTCGCTTAATAAGCGACGCAGGTAAACAGGTAAGAAATCGGACCGCCGATTAAATAGGCCTGTTTGCCAAGCTGGATAACGTCCAACTGCAGCGTGGCGCTATCCGTGGTGAACTCGGACAGCAGCTGATTGAATAACGGTTCGGGGGTATTGTCCGTGGCGGATGCCGTGACGGCCTTTATATGGTAACGGAACGTATCCTGATCGAGCTTCCCGCCTTTATCGAGATTGATCGTTCGGCTCAGCGTCATATCCTTATCGCCGGTGGAGACGTGGCCGTTCAGCAGAAAATAGCCGGCATTGGCGCTTTGAAAACGCAGGTCCTGCGCCAGATGATAATCAAGAACGCTGCCGTTGCGACCCAGATCGTAACGCGTAAATCCGGAGCATTTGAATGGAAACGTCGTATTCTGCCGTAACAGCAGCAACGCAATCAGCACAGCCAGCAATAACACGGCACCTACCCCGACGAGCGTATAGGTTTTGACTCGCTTCAATTGATTCTCCAGTCATAGTAATAAAAGTTATCGCAAGCGATGATTTCCCGATGGTTGCCCAACTGGCAGAACGATAACATGGTGCGACCGTAATTCTGTGTGGAATCAGAGGTATAGTTATCAAAGACGATGCGCCGGTTAGCGCCGCAGCTCAGCTTGTTTGCCGTAAGGATTTGCTGAATCTGCCTATTGACGGCGGGGCGATCGTCCCGACTGATGTTTTTGAGGTAGGTGATCTCGCAGCCATTATCCAGTACCTCCTCGACCGGCGTAATCTCGCGCTCCTGCGGATTGGATCTCAGATGCGCCAGCGCGGCGATCAGAATCGATGCGCTGACGATACTCGCCAGGGCGGCAAACCAGAAAAAACGCCGCTGTCCTTTGGGGCGCTGCGGCGCATCCGCCATCGCCGTTGCCGACGGTTCGCTGACGCCGGTATTTGATTCGGCCTGCTGCGGCACGTTCTTTTCCCGCCGCGGCGCCGTTTCCTGCAAGCCCGCGCCCGGCTCACGGCTAATCTCGATATCCGTATTCAGGCGAAAGCCCATTTTGGGCACGGTGACGATCAGGTTATCGCACCCGTATCCGGCGAGGGCGCGGCGTAGCAGGCTGATATATTGGTTAAGGTTACTGTTTGAGCCGCGTAATCCGTATTTGTCCCACACTTCGGTTAACAGGTATTCCCGGGAAAGCACCTCGCCGTTGGATGCCAGCAATTGTTCCAGCAAACGCCCGGCGGGAATACTGAGTTTGATCGGTTCATCGTCAGAATGGTGGCTCAGCGTGCAATCGTCCGAGTTATAGGTGAGTTCCCTATCTATGATGTAAATCATCAAATTACCCGTTATTTTCAGTCAGCGGGATAGCCGTTCGCCGATTATAGAACCAGATTGATGCAGTATATAAGCAATATAGTCCGGGTTCATCGGGTCTTTTAACCACAAGCCAGGCGCATAACATCCCGCTGCGGCGCTAGCGCTATCCTTCCATCAGACGGGCCCAGCGTTTTCCTCCGTTAATCTGTTCCAGCGTCAGCTTGCAGGTCATGGTCAGCGGAACCGCCAGCAACACTCCGATCATTCCCAGTATCCCTCCCCATACCAGCAACGAAATCATGATAACGCTGACGGACATATTCAGTTTGCGTCCGAATAGATAGGGCTCCAGCACGCATCCCAATAGCAGGTTGATCAGCAGAATGATAACCAGCGCCGCCGCCCCGGTGGCGAATCCGTTAAAAACAAACGCCTGAATCAGCGGCGGTAAAGAGGCGACGATCGAACCGATAAGCGGAATAAAGTTGAACAGGAAAGCGATAATTCCCCAGATAAACGCGAACTTCACCTGAAGCAACGAGAGTACGCCCCATACGGCCAGCCCGTTGGCGGCGCTGATCAGCGTTTTTAATACCAGGTAGTGCGTTACGCTGGCGATGCCGCTGCGCACCGCCTGCATTTCAGGCGAGGCGGCCCGAAACAGTTTCTGCGTCTTCGTCGCCAGCGACGGCACCTCGATCAACATAAAGACGACGGTCAGAAACACCACCAGCGCCGCCGAAAACAGGTTCGATATCCGGTTCAGCATGCGGGCTATCAGGGATAAGAACTGGCCGGGATCGATCAATGAGACCACGGCTTCCGGCGTGACCGACAACCCCATGCTTTCCAGCGATAATTTACTGTCGGCGAGCTGTCGCGTAAGCAGCCACTGCATCTGCATACTCATCTGGTTAAACTCCGGCAACGCCGCCACCATCATCAGTAGCGTATAAGTCAGCGCCAACAGCAAGATAAGGCCCAGCAGCGTCACGACCAGCGGGCGGGGCAAGCCGGTGCGGCATATCACCCCGACCACCGGCTCCAGCACGATGACCAGAAACAGCGACAACAGCAGCAGCGAGAGGATCGACGCCGCCATATGGGCGCCAATGACGACGACCGTCAATGCCGCCAGAAGCAGCATCCGCTGCAGCAGTTTATTATCGGTGCGAAGGGGCGTTCTCATCTTTATCCTTCTTATTTTTATGGGGATTTTCGCCACTAAAACGACGGTGGCATTTTTCCCGCAGGGTCTGAATATGCAGATATAACGCCGGAATAAACAGCAGACCCAGCGTGGTGGCCGCCAGCATGCCGGCAAACAGCGTCACGCCGATCGTCTGACGGCTCTGTTCGCTGGCTCCTCCCGCCAGCATCAAGGGTATCACCCCGATAATAAAGGAGACCGCCGTCATGATAACCGCACGAAAGCGCCGACGTGCGCCGGAGAGCGCGGATTGCATCAGGTTTTCCCCCGCGGCGCGCCGTTTAGCGGCAAATTCGACGATCAAAATGGCGTTCTTCGCGGCAAGACCGATCAGCAACATTAACCCGATCTGCGCATAAATATTGTTGGTCAGGCCGGTCAGTTGCAGCCCGATCACGGCGCCTGCCAGCGCAAAAACCACCGAGAGCAGTACCGCCGCCGGCATACTCCAGCTTTCATACTGCGCGACCAGGAACAGATAGGCAAACAGCATAGCCGCCAGGCAAAGATAGAGGATCTGTCCGCTGTTTTGTCGTTCCTGTAACGATAATCCGCTCCAGCTGTAGCCATAGCCTGGCGGCAGATGGTCGCGCAGTACCTGCTCCATTACCCGCATCGTTTCGCCGGAGCGCACGTTTTCCGCGCCGGAACCATTAACCGATACCGAGGGAAACAGGTTGTACGCCGTCAGAAACGGCGTACCCAGCGTAGGTTCCATCGTCACCAGTTGGCTCAGATTGACCAGCGCGCCGCTGTTGCTGCGTACCGACAGATGATGGATTTGTTCACTGCGCTGCCGGTAATTCATTTCATTTTGCACCTGGACCCGATATAACCGGTTGTCCTGGGTGAAGTCGCCCGCCAGCGTACCGCCAAAGGCGGTTTGCAGCGTGGCGAAGACGCGTTCAATCGGCACCTGCAACATCGCGGCCCGCTGGCGATCGATAACCAGCTTTAGCTCCGGGCTGTTGGCGCTGAAGGTGGTGAATACCCGCTGTAGCGCTGGCTGCTGATTGGCCGCCATAATAATAGCATGACTGATGCGCGCGAGTTGCCGGGGCGATTGTCCGCTTAACGCCTGCAAGCGCAGATCAAATCCCGCCGCATTTCCTAGTCCGCTAATCGGCGGCGGCGCAATAACCATCAGCATTGCCGACGGAATGCGCGCCAGCTGTTGCTGCATGGCCGGCAGCAGCTCATCGACGCTCGGGCGTTCCCGCCAGGGCTTCAGCATCACAATCGCAAATCCGGTATTCGACGCATTGGTCCCGCTGATCAGGCTGAATCCGCTGATTTTTATCACGTCTTCGACCGCGGGATTTGCCGCCAACTGCTGGTACATCTGATCCATCACCTGGTCGGTGCGCATCAACGATGCGCCATCCGGTAGCTGCGCGTTGATAAAGACGTATCCCTGATCCTCCTGCGGCAAGAACGCCGTCGGCAGCATGCGGTAACATCCCCAGACGATAGCGGCCGCCCCGACCACACCGGCTATGCCGATCCAGGCGTGGCGGCTAATATACCCGACAACCCGGACATACCCGTCCCGCAGCGCCTCCACGCCGCGATTGAAGCGTGCGAATCCGCCGGTTACCGGCGTGGCATGCCGGCGGACCAGCAGGGCGGACAGCGCGGGCGTTAAGGTCAACGCCGTGATGCTGGAAATGATCATCGCGGCGCAGAGCGTCAGCGCAAACTGACGATACAGCTCCCCGCTAATCCCCGACATCATGGTGATTGGCACAAATACCGCCAGCAGCACCAAGGTTGTGGCAATAACCGGTCCGGCTATCTGCGTGACCGCTTCACGCGTCGCCTGCAGCGCCGTTTTTCCGGGGCTATCGCTCATCAGCCGCTCGACGCTTTCCACCACCACAATCGCGTCATCCACCACGATATTCAGCGCCAGCACCATGGCGAACAGGCTGAGCATATTCAGGCTGTACCCCATCAGATAGAGCACCGCCACCGTACCCAGCAGAGAAACAGGGATCGCCAGCGCAACGATAAGCGTTGCCCGAATGCGCTGCATAAACAGATAGACCACCAGCAATACCACCAGCAGCGTCAGCGCCAGCGACTGGTTGATCTCCTTGATGGCGCTTTGTACCGATTCACTGGCGTCGAATTTCACCTGATAGCGGATATCTTCAGGAAAATCGGCCGAGAGACGCGCCAGCTCCCGCTTGATGGCGGTGACCAGACGCAGCGCATTGGCCCCCGGCGCCGGGTAGACCATCAGCAATACGCCGGATGTATTATTCACCGAGGCGTTGATCTGATAGTTTTCCGCGCCCAGCGCGACATCGGCCACATCCCCCAGCCGCACCATGCCGCCGTGCGCGTTACTGCGCAGCACAATCCGGGAGAACGCGGCGGGAGAATCAAGTCGGCCTTGCCCGCTGAGCGTGAGGGTCTGCAACTGGGTTGCGGGTGTCGGCGAGGCGCCCAGTTGTCCCGCCGCCGCCTGTACGTTTTGCTGACGCAGCGCCGTGATAATGTCGTCCGTACTGATGTGCAGCGCTTCCATCCGTTGGGGTTTCAACCAGACTCGCATGCTGTAGTCCCGAGCGCCCAGCACATCGACATCCCCGACGCCGTCAATGCGCGCCAGCGCATCGCGCACTCGCTGACGGGCAAACTGGCTCAGCGCGAGCATATCGTGCGACCGTTTCGGCGACGTCAGGCTGATCCCCATCAGGATATTCGACGCGCGTTTACGCACGGTGATGCCCTGGGCATTGACTTCCGGCGGCAGTTGCGCCGTCACCTGTGACAAACGGTTCTGGATCTCGACCACCGCCATATCGGCAGAGGTTCCGTTGGCAAAGGTAATCGACAGGTCATAGCGCCCATTGTTGCTGCTGTTCGATTCCATATACAGCATATGGCTGACGCCATTAATCTGCCGCTCAATCGGGCCGCCGACGGCCTGCGCCACATCGCCGGCATTGGCGCCCGGATAAAAGGCGCTGACGCGCACAACGGGCGGCGTGATATCCGGAAACTGCTCCACCGGTATCAAGCGTAGCGCCAGACACCCGGCAATAACGATAATTAACGCCAGCACCATCGCAAATTTGGGTCTTCGAATGAAAAAATGCAGCATGTTCCCCTCCTTAGGATTGCGTCGACGGCGTGACGGCATCGCCCGCCTGCAAATGCTGAATGCCGGACACAATGACCCGCTGCTCGTCTGACAACCCGGATATGACCGGATACATCCCCTGCGTCGGCGCCCCGACCGTGACGCGCCGTTTTTCAACTAGGGACCGGGCGTTGACGATCATCACGAAATGACCGTTTTTATCCTGTTGCAACGCGGCCGCCGGGATCATTAGCGGCGCGGGAGAGGAGGAGTGCATCACCACCCTGACCACACCGCCCGGCAACAGTTTTTCATCAGGATTAGGGAACTGTAAGCGCAGCGCCACCGTGCCCGTTAGCGGGTCGATGGCGTTGTCCCAGGCATCGAAACGGCCGGTATGCGTATAGCGGCTGCCGTCGCTGAGCCGCAACTGCGGGGAAATATCCTCAAGTGTCCTGCTCTGAGGCGATGTTCCCTGCGCTACTTCACGCAGGTAGTCCGGCTCATTGATCGAGACGACCACGCGTAACGGATCCAACTGCGTCAAGGTCGCTAAGCTTCCCGTCGCCGGGCCGACCAGCGTGCCGGGATAATAGGCGCTGTGGCTGATTCGCCCGCTAAACGGCGCGGTAATCCGGGTATAGCCTAACGTGATCCGCTGCGTAGCGAGATCGGCGTTGGCCTTGCTCAATGCGGCCAGCGCCACCTCCAGATTCGCTTTCGCCCTGTCCTTATCCGCCTGGCTGACCGCCTGTGCCGCCGTCAGGCGGTTAAGCCGATTGAAATGCAGGCGCGCATTGTTGACGTTGGCCTGCGCGCTGGTCACGGCGGCGCGCGCTCGCGTCGCCGCGGCCTCTTGTTCCGCGGGATCTATCTCAAACAGCGCCTGGCCCGCGTTAACCCAATCGCCATCGTGAAAATGGCGTTGCGCGATGAATCCCTGCACCCTTGCCACTATCGGCGTCGAACGAATCGCCTCCACCCGGCCCAAATAGGTTTTCTCCACCTCGGCGGCCGCCTGCGCCGCGCCGGCCGTCGTCACCACCGTTACAGGGGCGGCCGGCACGTTGCCGGAAATCAGTACGCCCAGCAATATCAGGCGGTTAAACAGATTTTCTTTTCCAGTGAAAATATTCATGACTATGACCTGAGAAAAATAAATGTACGCAACGTCAGAGAGGAAAAACGCCGATTTGGCCGACGGCTATCCCGGCGCATCCGGCATTGGATGCGCCTTTTCAGGAGACGAGGCTTGTCGGCCTTGCTGAATGCGACGGTCGCCTTTCTAGGCGATACAGTGAGAAAGCGTCGTAACAGTCAGCCCATGGCGTTGCGCGGCGTTTTCCAGCGTTGCGATATTGGCGTTGCCGGCATCGGGATGCATTTCCGCATACCGATAGGGTTTACCCAGCAGCGCGTACTTGCCGACGCCGAAACTGTGGTACGGCAACAGGTCGATCCCGGTAAATGCGCTATGGCCGGCCGTCAGGGCGCGGATCATCGACATCATTTTTTCCGCCTGCGGCGGATCGTCGTTCACGCCCGGGATCACCGGAATGCGCAGACGAATCGGAATGCTGCCGGTGAGCAGCCGTTTCAGGTTGAGCAGAATCCACTGATTGCCGACGCCGGTGTAGCGGACGTGCCGTTGCTGATCGGCCAGTTTGAGATCGAACAGGATCAGCTGGCTGAACTCGCACGCCTGCCACAGCGCCGACCAGGGCGCGAATCCCGACGTCTCCACCGCCGTATGTACCCCATCCCGGCGGCAGGCCGCGAGCAATTCTCTGGCGAAGAGGGGCTGCATCGCCATTTCTCCGCCGCTCAGGGTGACGCCGCCGCCGGATGTCCGATAATAGGCTTCATCCGCCATGACCTGCGCATGCACATCGGCCACGGTTCTCACTTCGCCGATATGGCGCGGGGCGCTCTGCGGACATCGCCCGGCAAAAACATCCTGCCGCGGGCTAATTCCCTCCGGATTGGCGCACCATACGCATTGCAACGGACAGCCTTTCAGGAAAACCACGCTGCGGATCCCCGGTCCGTCATGCAGCGAGAAACGCTGAATATTGAAGAGTCTCCCCGTCGTCTGAGACGCGTCAGAAGCGGCGGAGCACGGTGCGGCTGATAATTTCATCCTGTACCTCACGACTAAGTTCCACGAAAAACGCGCTGTATCCGGCAACGCGGATCATCAGATTGCGATAGGCATCGGGATTTTTCTGCGCTTTCAACAGCGTGTCGTTGTCCACGTAGCTGAATTGCATCTGCGCGTTGCCCAGCTGGCTGGCGGTGCGCAGCAGATTGATGATCCCCTGTTCGCCTTCCGGCGTATCCAGCAGGCCGTACATCAGCTTGAAGTTGTGCACCATGCCGATCTCCATCTCTTCCACGTTAAGGCGGCTGATGGAGTTGATAATGGCGGTCGGACCGGCGATATCAGACTGTTGCGCGGGGCTGATGCCGTCGGCCAGCGGCTGCCCGGCCAGACGCCCGCTCGGCAGCGCGCCGGTCATCAGGCCAAACGGCGTATTGTTGGAAATGGACAAGGTGCCGTGAGTAAAGGGACTGTAGAGCATCGGGTATTTGCGGTGCTCGTACTCGATGAAACGGATCAGATCGCGGGCGATCAGGTCGACCGCTTTAATGTCGTTGCCGAACTTATCGACCTGTAGACAGGCATGGCGCAGCGCCTCCTGGCCCTGAAAATTGTTGTTCAGGGCATCGGCCATCTCGACTGGCGTCACCCGGCGCTGGCGATAGACCAGTTCGCGCATCACCATCATGGAGTTGGCGAAATCCGCCAGGCCGGTCCAGATCAGACCGGGGCCGTTGTTGACGAACGCGCCGCCCTGCATCACGTCTTTACCGCTCTCGACGCATCCATCGATCAGACAGGAGATCAGCGGCTTCGGCGCGTGGGCTTTATGCAGTTTCTGCACCATCAGCGTCGCTTCCGCCGCCTGACGTATGATATGACGCAGCTGCGTTTTCACCGCGTCCTCGAAGGCGCGGTAATCGGCGAGCGTGGCGATCTCGCCGGTTTGCGGCCCGACCTGCGCGCCGCTGGCGGTTTTGCCGTTGTTTATCGCCAGCTCGATCGCGCTGGTGAACGTGGTATAGCCGACCGAGGTCCACTGATAGATTTTCCCCGACTTCTGCGGCTCCACGCAGCCCATCAGGCAGTAGTCGCGCGCATCTTCATAGTCAAAGCCTTTACGCAGCATCATCTTGATATGCGCGTCGTCAAAGTGGCAGGCCGGAAAGCCCATGCCCGCCCGAATGACATCCACCACCTTGCGCAGGAAATGCGCCGGCGTTTGATTGTGGATCCTGACCGCCAGTCCGGGCTGATAGAGCTTCAGTTTGCGCGAGCAATCCATAAAAAGCAGCGACAGCGGGTTGGTGGCGTCGCCGCCTTCACGTTGCTGTCCGCCCACCACCAGATTGATAAACGGCTGATATCCGGCGAAATACATCGCCGTCGATTCGCTGCAAATCCACAGGCACTCCGACATTTTAATCATCCAGCAGCAGATCAGCGTCTCGGCCTGCTCCTGCGTCAATACGCCGGCGGCCAGATCCGCCTCCAGATAAGGCCACAGGTACTGGTCGGCCCGGCCCAGGGAAATGCCGGTCTGGTTCTCTTCCAGAATAAACAGCGATTGCACGAACCAGATGGACTGCAACGCTTCATGGAAGTTGCGGGGAGGATGTTCCGGTACGCGCAGGCATATCTCCGCCAGTTGCCGCAATTCGGCGCGGCGCAGCGGATCGGTCTGTTTTTCCGCCAGCCGTCCGGCGTAAGCGGCATAGCGCCGGGCATATTCGATCACGCCGTCGCAGGTCTGAATAACCGACTGATAGAAATAACGTTTTTCCTGCGTGTCATCCGCCACCGCCCGCAGGCCGTCCAGCGCTTCCGCCGCTTGCGCACGAATGCCGCCCATACCCCGCGTCAGCAGAATATTGTCGTACCCCGGACAGGTATCCCCGCCGCCGTTCTGGGTTTTGATGGTAAGATCGCAAATGCCTTCGTCATTACTCCACGCCCACAGCCCGGCCTGGCGCAGTTGGGTTTCGGCCATCTCATCCAGCGAACGCCCTTGCCAGAAGGGGAAAATATGCTCACGCAGTTCCTGCTGGTCGGACTCGCTGATGAAATAGGGATCCTGCGCCCGCGTGGCCATGCTTTCCAGCTCTTCGGCAACCCAGCGCCAGGCGATTTCCGGCGAAATTTCTCCCCCGCGGGCGCGTCCGGCCGGATGGCTGATGATCAACTCTCCGTCTTCGATTACCAGCGGCGCGGTCTCACAGGCGCGCCGAAATGCCATCGCCCGCAGCAGAATGGCCGGCATACCGGGATTGCGCCGGTAAACGTCGGTTACCGCACGTGCCCGCGAGATGGAAATAAAGGGTTTGGCTTTTAAATAGCGGGCGCGCAATGCGGCGATGCGCGGTAATAAATGGGTTTCTTGATAGGTCATCATTTAAATATCCCCATAATGATACAACCAGAAATAATGAAACAGAGTCCGATAACGCCGTATTTATCCGGTTTTTGTTGATAGAAAATAAATCCGGCAAACGCCACCAACACAATTCCCAAACCGCACCACAGGGAATAGACCAGCCCCGGCGAGCTCATGGTCATGGCCTGCGCCAGCGCATAGAAGCACCCCAGATAAGCGAAGATGGTCAATAATGAAGGGAGAAACCGGCTAAAATTTCGTGTCTTGATAAGCAGGCTGGTGCCGGTGACTTCCAGCGCCACGGCAATAAACAGCCAGAAGGTCAATACGATTAACGGCATCATGATTGGCTTACTCCCGCGTCATTTTTTGCCAATATATTAATAATCAATACTCCGATAATAATTAACCACATTCCGATAATACTGATGGTCTGTAGCGGAATATCCCAGAAAATCGCTCCCAGAATATTCGTCGCCAGAATACCGATACCGGACCATAAGGCGTAGGCAAATCCCAGAGATATACGTTGCAGCGATAATGTCAGCGTGTAATAGGACACCATATAACCCAGTGTGGCTAATAACGAAGGTAAAACTCTCGTTATGCCATCAGACAATATCAGCATATTGGTGGCGAATATTTCAAAAATAATCGCCACCAATAGCCAGAAATAACATTTTCTGCGAGTCATGAATAAATCCTGATATATTAGTGAGTGCGCGTTTTCAAGCGCGCACTATATCCGTGGTGCTTTCCATTACTGGATAGTATCCAGACTTAGAAACTTACTTTGCCGCCGATATAAGGCCCGTCAATCAGGCGTTCATTGGCGCGGGAATTTTTTCCATCCATACCGATATAACGGTAACCGGCTTTTAACGTTAGCGGGCTGGCCGGCGACCAGTTGAATCCGGCATCCGCATCCACATAGTTTTTAGCGCTATTGCTTAATTGGCGCGGCGCGGTATAGCCGCTGGCATAAAAACCGACGCTATCGGTAAATGGCACCTTGATTCCCGCGCCGACCGGGAAGGCGACGCCTTCTGAATTCCCCTTGGAGCCTTTGATATATTTTGCCTGCGCGCCCAGATTAACCATCGCCGGGCCCGCCGGAAGATTAATGCCGCCTTCGCCCCCGGCGACTTCGCGACCGTTCTGGTTGTTTTTGGTCCATCCGCCGTTGATATATAAGCCGGAGGTCTCTTGTCCCTGGCCGATATTAACGTCGGTGAAGTTTTTCCCGACGCCGACTTCCCCCTGGACCGCCTGCGCGGCAGGAAGAAAAGCCATAGACAGTGTGGAAAAACCAACAAGCGCCGTAATTGCTTTTAACGTGGTACGTACTTTCATCATATTCACCTTTAATCTCTGAATGGTTATAAACAAGGGAGAAAGCCTTTATCGTTCAGCATTTCTCCGGTGGGGATATGAAACCGTACAACGGCGCTTTACTGCAATTTAATTCTGTAAAAATTAAATATATAGTTTTTAATTCTAATGGTGTCGGCGTATTTATATTTTTATCTCGATAAACGGGGGGAAGTGGCAAGGGCGAATACTGGATATCGGACTGCGGCGATAAAATAATTTACCGATTGTGTTTTTCGATGTTTCGATTATGGTTATGGGTATTAAAATGGTACGAGGGGGTCGAAATGCCTGATATATCAAGTATGATCGCATTTGGTTTTGTTGCTCTGGGGATGGTTTTGACTCCGGGGCCGAACATGGTTTATCTGATCTCGCGCTCCCTCTGCCAGGGGCGGACCGCCGGCCTGATATCTCTGTCTGGTGTGGCCCTCGGTTTTGTTTTCTATATGTTCTGCGCCGCGTTTGGGATTACCGCACTGATAATAACCATTCCTTATGCCTACGATGCTCTTCGTATTGGGGGCGCCGCTTACCTTCTTTATCTGGCCTGGCAGGCAATTAAACCCGGCGGGCATTCACCATTTCAGGTTCGTGAACTGGAAAAAGATAGTCCCTGCAAACTCTTTATGATGGGATTTATTACTAATCTGCTTAATCCTAAAATAGCGATAATGTATTTATCTTTATTGCCTCAATTTATTAACGCCGAGCATGGGAGCGTGCTGACACAATCGCTTGCATTGGGATTTATACAAATAATTATTAGTGTCTCGGTAAACGCCGTTATAGCAGTATCTGCAGGAACAATAGCGATTTTCCTGACCGGCCGTCCAGTTTGGATGGTTATGCAACGTTGGTTAATGGGGACGGTATTGGCTGGATTAGCATTAAGAATGGCATTGGATAAGCGATAATTAAAGGGATTGATAATCCCGTTGGCAGCGACTGGATCAAATTACCGTGCCATGGTCAGATAGCGCGGGATATTGCCGGATTCAGCGACGCGGATAGTCGGGTAATTTTCTGTCCTGGCGCCATTATCCTATTGAATGAGTGCTATCATAATCCCACCTCTGTCGGGTATTGCCTGGACGGGATAATAGAGGGGTTTTCTACCGCCAACTGTCCGGGCTGCATTAATTTGAGGTCAGGCAATGAGCACAGCAGCAACAGGTAGTGACGCCCCATTCGGCACGTTGTTGGGGTATGCGCCGGGCGGCGTGGCGATTTATTCATCGAATTACAGAAGTTTGGACCGGCAAAATATGCCGGGCGACGCCTCGTTTCGCAGCTATATCGACAACGAATATATGGGGCATAAGTGGCAGTGCGTCGAGTTCGCCCGCCGTTTTCTGTTTTTGAACCATGGCTTCGTCTTTACCGACGTCGGCATGGCGTATGAAATCTTCTCTCTGCGCTTTTTGCGCCAGGTCGTTAATGACAATATCCTGCCTTTACAGGCCTTTGCCAACGGCTCTCAGCGTCCGCCGATAGCCGGCGCGCTGCTGATCTGGCAAAAAGGCGGCGAATTTTACCAGACCGGCCACGTGGCGGTAATCACCCAACTGGTGGGCAATAAGGTTCGCGTCGCCGAGCAGAACGTGACTGACACGCCGTTACCCGCAGGGCAGCAGTGGACGCGCGAGCTGACGCTGGAAGTGAGCGACGGCCGCTACACCATTCACGACACCTTCGATGACACCACTATCCTCGGCTGGATGATTCAGACCGATGAGACGGAGCACAGCCTGCCGCAGCCGACCATCCCCGGAGAGGCGTTGGCCATTCACGGCGCGCGGCTGGACAATCGGGGTCAGTTCGCCGGCAAGTGGCTGGACGAGCGGGATCCCTTGCAGATGGCCTATGTGCAGGCGAATGGCGGCCACGTTATCAACCAGGATCCCTATCAATATTTCACCATCACCGAATGCGCTGAGCAGGAACTGATCAAGGCGACCAATGAGCTGCATCTGATGTATCTGCACGCCACCGATAAGGTGATGAAAGATGACGATTTGCTGGCGCTTTTCGATATTCCCAAGATTCTGTGGCCGCGTTTACGGCTCTCCTGGCAGCGGCGCCGGCACGATATGATCACCGGGCGCATGGACTTCTGCATGGATGAGCGTGGTCTGAAAGTCTATGAATATAATGCCGATTCCGCTTCCTGCCACACCGAAGGCGGGCTGATCCTCGAACAGTGGGCCCGTCAGGGATATCCCGGCAAAGGGCATAACCCGGCGGAAGAGTTGCTCGGCGAGCTGACCGGCGCGTGGAAACACAGCCTGGCGCGGCCTTTTGTCCACATCATGCAGGACAAGGACCTGGAAGAGAATTACCACGCCGGGTTTATGCAACGCGCCCTGACGCAGGCCGGCTTTGAGAGCAAAATTCTCTACGGGCTTGATGAGCTGCGCTGGGATGATGCCGGGCGGCTTATCGATGGCGATGGCCGGCTGGTTAACTGCGTCTGGAAAACCTGGGCCTGGGAGACCGTTATTGAACAGGTGCGCGAGGTCAGCGCCGCCGAATATGCGGCGGTGCCGATCCGTACCGGGCACCCGGATAATAAGGTGCGATTGATCGACGTGCTGATGCGTCCCGAAGTGATGGTCTTTGAGCCGCTGTGGACGGTGATCCCGGGCAACAAAGCGATTCTGCCGGTGCTTTGGTCGTTGTTCCCGCATCATCGCTATCTGCTGGATACCGATTTTACGGTGAACGAAGAGCTGGCGAAAACCGGTTATGCGATCAAGCCGATTTCCGGGCGCTGCGGCAGCAATATTGACCTGGTCAGTCATCACGATGAAGTGCTGGATAAGACTTCCGGCAAGTTCGTCGATCGGAAAAATATCTACCAGCAGCTGTGGTGTCTGCCCAATGTCGCCGGGAAGTACATTCAGGTCTGTACCTTTACCGTCGGCGGCAATTACGGCGGCACCTGCCTGCGCGGCGATGATTCGCTGGTGATTAAAAAAGAGAGTGATATCGAGCCGCTGATTGTGCTGAAAGACAGCCAGATTAGCGCGCGGCGCGGTGCCTCTGCACCATAGAGATAATCACGTGGAACAGTTCATCCTTTGCCTGCTGTTCGGTAATGACCTCTTTAACCGCGGCGTAAGATAACCCTTCGGCGGAACCGAGCATGGCCCGGAGGGTTGCGTCGCTGAGAGGATGATTGCAGAACGGAGTAAATAGCCCGCGGCATTTTTCCGTAAAGGTAGCGGCATATTCCTGTCTGATTTGTTCAAGCTCGGGAGTGCCGTTGAGCGCCGCCATAACGTTGGGCATTTCACGCCCCTGAAGCAGCACGCACTCAATGTACGATGTGGCGATGATCGACGCCAGTTTCTCAAGCGTCGGCTCTGTTTGGCGGATAATTTCATCCATCAGCGCCGTCTGGCGATGATCGAATTCTTTATAAAGCGCGGCGAAAAGCCCGGAACGGCTGGTAAAGTGATCGTAAACCACCGGTTTCGTCACGCCTGCCTTTTCCGCCAGATGCCCGAGAGTCAGCGCTTCTGTGCCTTCTTCCCGAACAATCCTCCATGCGACTTCTATCAGCTGTAGATGACGTACTTCTCTTGATAAACGCTGTCGTACGCGTGGTCTGGACATTGCCGCTATTTCCCGTTGACATCCTTATATACCAAAGGTAACTTACTATTGGTAGGTTGCTGTTAGTATATAAGACTACCTCCGGCACCCTTTCATGACAATAGGGAGTACCCGCAATGCATGCATTAATAGTCGTTTCTCATCCTGTTAATACCTCACTGACCCACGGCGTCGCTGCCGCAATTGCGCAAGGGATCGCTGAATCAAATCCGCAAAATTCGTTTGAAATAGCGGATCTTGCGCAGGAGGGCTTTAACCCGATTTTTTCTGCGTCAGATGTGGCGGCTTTTCAGCAGACCGGCGCAACGCCGCCTGATGTGGTTGCGCAGCAGGCGCGCATCGACAACGCGGATGCGCTGGTGCTGGTATTTCCCATTTACTGGTGGTCGATGCCGGGGTTATTGAAAGGGTGGATCGATCGCGTTTTTTCAAACGGCTGGGCCTATGAAGATACGGCTGACGGCAACGTGGTAAAGAAGCTGGGACATTTGCCGGTGCATCTTATTGCGCTGGGCGGCGCCAACCAAAGCACATTCGAAAAACGCGGCTATTCCGAGGCGTTTAATGCGCAGATAGTACAGGGTATTTTCGACTATTGCGGCGCGCCGGTGGCGACCTCTGAAATACTGCTGATGCCGGAGCTGAAAACACCCGACGCCTGCCTGGAGGCCGCGCGTAATATCGGGGGCGTTATTTTTCGGTAGTATATGTGTTGCTGGTGAATTTTTATAAGTAAATTAATGAGATTAGCCCGTTGGTAATAACAAAACGGAATGCGGGAAAACAATTTATTCTGCAATTCACTATATAATATGCCGCTGTTAAATAATTCTTGTCGCAAGCTTCATTTTTCGTCAATTTATCACGACAACCTGGATTCTTTCACGTTCGCTTAGAGGGCATAACTCTGATGATTCGTTTCGGCATCGTAGGAACCAATTGGATAACCCGCAAGTTCATTGATGCGGCCCATGAAACGGGCAAAATGAAACTGACTGCCATTTATGCGCGCTCGCCGGAGAAAGCGCGGCAGTTTCAGGTGGATTATACCGTTGGCGCTCTTTTCAGCTCACTGGAAGAGATAGCTCGTTCAGATCTTATCGACGGCGTGTATATTGCCAGCCCTAATTCGCTTCACTGCGAACAGGCCCTGGTATTTCTCAGACATGGCAAACATGTTATCTGTGAAAAGCCCCTGGCATCGAATTGGAGAGAAGCGGAGCGGATGATAGCCTGCGCTCGTGAGAAGCGGGTAGTCCTGTTCGAAGCCTATAAGACCGCCAGTCTCGCTAACTTCAATGTAGTAAAGCAATCGTTGCCGGGGTTGGGCAAGCTGCGCAAGGCGCTGCTGAACTACTGTCAGTTCTCTTCGCGCTATCCCCGTTATCTGGCCGGCGAGAACCCCAATACGTTCAATCCGGCTTTTTCCAACGGTTCCATCATGGACATAGGTTTTTACTGCCTGGCCTTTGCCGTCGCTTTATGGGGGAGGCCGAACAGCGTGCTGGCAAGCGCTACCCTGCTGGAAAGTGGCGTTGACGGACTTGGCAGCGTAATTCTGAACTATGGTGATTTCGATGTAACCATCATCCACTCTAAAGTCAGCCACACGGCCATTCCTAGCGAAATCCAGGGGGAAGAGGGTACTCTGGTTATTGAGCACTTATCCGAATGTCAACGTGTTACGCTTGTCATGAGAGACGGTAGCCGGCGTGAACTCGGTCAACCGCAGCCTGCCAATAGTATGGTGTCTGAGGCGGAAACTTTTGCCTCTCTGGTAGCGTCGCGTAACGTTGAACATCCAGGGTTGGAGCATTCACGGATCGTGGCAGAACTACTGACGGAAATTCGTCGTCAGACCGGGGTGGTCTTCCCCGCCGACCATGCCAGGTAAGAGGCGGCGTTGCGGAAGTTGATTGCCAGGGGGAAATATGAACGCCGAAGGTTTAGCCGCATCGAAGTTTCCTGCAATGCCTGAAGATGTCATTGCTGCTATAAATGTCATCGCCTCTTGGCTTGCGGTTGATGATTTTTCTTCCCGTCGAGATAAAATAACTGCCGACGCCATTATTTTGGCCGGTAATGCGGTATTAACCACCATCGACGGCGCTTGTTTATTGGCGAAAAAGCACGATATTCCGCTGATTCTTTCCGGCGGCATTGGTCACTCTACTCCTTTACTTGCCGCGGCCATTGAAAAGCATCCTCGTTATCGAGAGATAGATACTGGTAATCTGCGCTCAGAAGCGGCGTTTTTTTATGATATTGCCACCCGATTTTGGGATTTGCCCGAGAAGCGGATTTTTCTGGAAGATGCCTCAAGTAATACGGGTGAAAATGCAAAATTCACCCGCGCGTTGTTGGAAAAGATACAATTAAAACCGCAGCATATTGTTCTTATTCAAGACCCTTTATTACAGCGCCGGACTTACGCCACGTTTTGCCATGTATGGTCGGATGCGGTCAAAAAACCAATTTTCTTAAACTGGCCAACGTATATTCCTAGCCTGGTTAATACAAAAAATGGCGTTTGTTTCTCTGGTGATACTCACTACGGTCTCTGGGAGATAGATCGTTTTATCTCCTTATTATTGGGAGAAATTCCCCGCTTACGGGATAATGAACAGGGGTATGGCCCAAAAGGTAAAAAATATATTAGTCATGTAGACATACTAAAATCGATAGAAGATGCCTGGCAATATATCATCAAGCACCCGTTGCTTTTAGAAAACGAGTGGCGTGAACGAGGTTAATACAATGGGGGTATTAAGCAGGTAGTGCTGTAATTTTTTATTTATAGTTCTTGGGTGACAAATGAATATTCGCTTATTTATTGAAAATTTAAATGCTAAATTAGTTGGGGAATGAATATCAAGTGTTAAAGTTTTTTGAGAAATTAAACTTTTCTTTTTTGTTATTAGATAACGTTATTTTAAAAATGCATTTGTCTGATCTTTTAATCCGAACCGGCGGTCAGACACGGCAGCGATAAAGCTTCCTCTGTACTGGAATATGACGCAGAACTAGCTCTGCATATTTCAGCGGCCTTCATCAGCACCAGAAAGTCACGTTAATTCTAGAGAAGTTCTTACCTCCAGGATTTTGCAGAATTAAATGATACCGCTCTATAAACTGGATGAAGAGACGGTCCGGGAGTCATCAGGGCAAACCCTAACGCGTCCTGAGCAAATACATTACGCTGGCTACTGGTGCTGTTCTATGGATTATCTGGGGCGGTCGCTGCGTGATGTTTCCCATCAATGTCTTGAAACACTGACAAAGTTCGTTAGTAACTGTGCGTTTGAGAAGAACGGCAGATACGCTGTTGGTAGGGGAAGACTAGGAACATGATCCTACCCACGAATGGTGGACACGCTGTTAAGCGAGTAAAATCGT